>CAIOHY010000417.1 GCA_903858205.1 uncultured Cellvibrio sp. | reverse complement strand
GGTCAGAGATTCGCTAAAGCCGGAACATTATCTAATTGGTCAACAATGACAGTAGGTGCTTCTACTTCAGCGAGAACCATTTCATACACGTTGCTGACATCTTGTCCGTCTAGGTGTTTGAAGTAGTTCTCTACTGCCTGCTCTACGCAGCCGCGCAGCGATTGAGCTTGAACGGGTTGTTGACTTGCAGCTTGTGCTGGGGTTGATTCAGCAAAGAAAGTTGCGGTATTCATGCGGCTTTTTCCTCTTTCGTAAGCAGCTGTTCAAAGAAATTTTGAATGCTGGTTTGTTGTTCTTGTGCGTTATCTATAGCGTTAAAGGTTTTGCGAAAGTTTTCGCTGCCAGAGACCGTTTGCAAATACCAACTCGCATGTTTGCGAGCGATACGCGGACCCATAAACTCACCATAAAAACGGTATAGCTCACACAGATGGGTACATAAAATGTCTCTGATTTCAATCAGCGACGGTTCGGGTAATTGCTCACCGGTACGCAGGTAATGCGCAATTTCCCGGAAAATCCAGGGGCGACCTTGTGCCGCCCGGCCAATCATTACCGCTGCAGCGCCCGTGTGATCCAACACGGTTTTGGCTTTGTGCGGTGAATCTATATCGCCGTTGGCAAATACGGGAATTTTCACCGCATTCACTACGCTCGCGATGGTGTTGTACTCGGCTTGGCCTGAAAAGGCGTCGGCTCGGGTGCGCCCGTGAAGCGCGAGTGCTTGTATGCCGGCATCTTCTGCGATGCGTGCAATACGCACTGCATTGCGCTCTTCATTGCTCCAGCCAGTTCGAAATTTCAGAGTGACGGGAATGTCCACCGAACTTACTACTGCTTGCAAAATATCGGCCACCAATTGCTCGTCTTTTAACAGAGCAGATCCGGCAGCTTTTTTACATACTTTTTTGGCTGGGCAGCCCATATTGATGTCAATAATCTGGGCGCCATTAGCCGCATTAAGGCGCGCGGCCTCCGCCATCATTTCGGGATCGCCACCGGCAATTTGCACGGCGATGGGTTCGGCTTCACCTGTGTGATCCATACGCAAGCTACTTTTACGGCTACTCCACAAGCTGGAGTCGGCGGTGAGCATTTCCGATATCACCAAGCCTGCGCCTAATGACCGGCACAATTGACGAAAAGGTCGGTCGGTAACGCCTGCCATAGGCGCCAGGATGACCTGACTGTCGATGCAATAGGGGCCGATAGTAAACACGTGGCTGGCTTTTAGTGATGAATCGTTGTAGTTGCGGTTGCGCCGATATGCCGGTTTCACCTGGGTTTCCCGCGTATCAAATTTGTACCGGGGCCCTGCGTAAAAGGGTCGCCATAATACCCGTTTGGGCAGGGGTTGGGAACGCAAAAAGCAGAAAAAACGGCGTTTTTTTGAGCGATAAAAAGGAGTTTTTTAGTTGTTTTATGTTGCAAAAAAAAGTGAATTGGGGCATGGGTTTTGGTGATGCTATCTAAACGATGCGCGACTAGATAGCTTTTGATCGACCACCCCAGCTGCTGTTGGCAGATTTTTTGGCATTAGGTTCAAAGGGGGTAGTCGCTGCGGCGATTACTGACGCGGAATAGAAATGTGGTAATTCACCGCCTCGGCACCCGGGTCAACCAAATCGAGCGTGATATAAATTTTCTGGTCGTGCGGCATCAGCTCCCGCCCTACCAGCTCCCCGCCCAGGTAGTCCTTTGGCGTAAAGCGGCGCGATGCCACCTGATTGTCATCGATATCGGTAAATACCAACACCAAATCGGGAAAAGGCTGCTCGAAGGGGGCACTGTTGATTAGCATCACGTCAACGGCCAGTGCGCCTTGTGTATCAGGATGCTCCCGCACCACAAGGTTGGATGCAACAATACGGCTGGTATCTACCAGTGTGGGTACTTGGCAGCCAAGATAAGGGCAGAGAAATAAATAGCCGGTGCGATAGGGTTCAACTCGGCTGAAATAATCGAACTTGAACCAGCCTACCTGTGCTACCAGCGTTAGCAGGCAAAGAATGCTGAGGCTTGGCCAGAGCTTGCGCTGGTACCAGCGGCGCATGCGTTTGGCGCTGAATTCGATTGGCGCCGGAATAATGTTCATTAGCAGCGCTGTGCGCGAGCCATCGTAAGCACGAATTTTGGGTTGAGTTTTAACCTGGCGCTTTTTGGGGTCGCCATTCTCACTAAGGCCTTCTTCTGGTGTTTCAAAAATACTGGGGTCGAGGGCAGCTGCGGTTGTGGTGGCGCTGGGCTGATTAAATCCCTGATTGCTCGGAATCTGCGCCAATTCGTCGCTCAGGATAAACTCGTCTTCAGTCTGCGGGTTTTGTTGCGTGCTGCTCGATTCGTCTTCTTTTTCACCGATCAAACTAAACACCAGCCCAGGTACGGGTGCTTTTGTGGGTGTCTTGGCGGCATTGTCTTGCTGGATGGTATTGGTGGCCTGAGTATCAAACAGCTCATCATCGGCCAACTGTTCATCTGTTTTCGGTTTGAGTACGCCCAGTTGTGGGGTGTCTTCGTCATCTTCGATCAGCATTTCAGCCCAGGATTCATCGGCTTTAATGCCATCCTGTTCTTCCAGCGTCTTGTCGCGAATCTTGCGTTCAAAGAGAGATATATCTGACTTTGGCGCCATGCTGAGATCAATAAACCCTTCAAATTCGTAGCTTTTTACATCCTCCTTGTTGTCTTCCATGTCATCGCTAATCAAGGTGTCGTCCGGTCCGAGTGATGACCTGTCTATGGTGCGTATCACCGGTTCGGTTTTTACTGCAACGGGCTTGGCGATAGGTGTTGTCGCGGCTGGCTTGGGGATGTCGCCGGCCAAGGGTTTTATCGCGCTCAATATGGTGGGCTGATTGGCTGCAGCGGGTTTTGCCGCTGATGGCAAAGGGGCGGTTGGCACTTGCTGGGGTTCTGCCGCTGAAGACTCCTGGGTGCTAGCGTTTGCCTGGGAGGGTGATGCATTGGCATTTTTCGGAGCGGCTGGCGCCGCGGTGCTGGCGACTAAATATTCCTGCGCTTTAAAGACATTCAAACAGGAACCGCAGCGCACTGCACCCTTGGCGGATTGCAGTTGGCTTGGTGTCACTCGAAAAGCAGTTCCGCATTTGGGGCAGCGAGTGATCATTTGGTTGCTGGCAGAGGTCATGGTCTATTTGCTCTTAACGCATGGGGGCCATTTAAAACCCGGGCAATTTATTGTTGATAGCTGACAGTGTAACTAGCGAGCGGCGTAGGGTAAATTCCGGCGACAATCGGTAGTGACATTCTCCATCGGCAATGCCAACTAGCGCACCTTTGTGGCGGTTAAACGCACCCATTCCTCTTGCTCGGCAACCGGGTCAAACTCAAACCAGGGCGTATACGCGGCCATTACTGATTCGGCTTGTACCGATAGGATGCCTGATAGGCAGAGTTTCCCCCCGGCTTTAGTCCTATTGCTGAGTGTAGGTGCTAGTTCTGCCAGGGGTCCAGCAAGGATGTTGGCGAGCATCACATCCACTTGCGCATCCGGGCACTGTGGTGGCAAATACACCGGCATGGCATCTTCTGGCAATTGGTTGCGCTTGGCGTTTTCAGTGGTGGCTAGCAGTGCTTGAGGGTCTATATCCACACCGATGACTTTTTTGGCGCCCAACAATAAGGTTGCTATACCGAGAATCCCGGAGCCGCAGCCGTAGTCGATCACTTCTTTGCCGGTAAAATCCTGCTGGTCAATCCACTGCATGCACAAAAATGTGGTGGGATGGGTGCCAGTACCAAAGGCGAGGCCGGGGTCGAGCATCAGGTTTACTTTTTCTGGCTCGGGTGGCTGTTGCCAGCTGGGGCAAATCCACAGGCGCTCGCCGCAGCGGATGGCATGGTAATTGGCCATCCATTCGCGTTCCCAGTCCTTATCTTCCAACTGTTCCCAGTAGTGCTCAGGTAGTGGGTTGCCAAAGCGTCGCTCGGCGATACTAATCGCCTTGGCAGTATCGATTTCCGCATCAAACAGCCCGGTGATTTTGACGCTGTCCCAAAGTGGTGTTTCGCCCAAGCCGGGTTCGAGGATGGGCTGATCGGCATTGTCTTGTAACGTGACCGATGCTGCTCCGCAAGCCAGCAGCGAATCTTCAAGGGATTCGGCATAGCGGCGGGTGGTAATGATTTTGAGTTGTAGCCAAGGCATAAAATGAATTCTTGATGGTTGTTGTAGGGGTGCAATTTATTGCGCCCGATCCTCGTGGGAAAATTATTACATTCAGTGCGACATATTTGGAATAAAAAAGGGCGCGATAAATCGCGCCCCTACAGATAAAAATGGCGACGTTAATCGGCCAATTTCTTTTCCAGATAGTGAATGTTTACACCACCTTTGCGGAACTCGGGATCCCGCACCAGCATTTGCTGCAGTGGGATATTGGTGCGAATGCCGTCAACAATGGTCTCATCCAACGCGTTGCGCATACGGTTCAAGGCGATTTCGCGTGTATCACCGAAAGTGATGATCTTGGCGATCATTGAATCGTAATTTGGTGGCACTGTATAGCCGTTGTACAGATGCGAATCCACGCGCACGCCTAAACCGCCAGGTGCATGGAAGCCTTTTACCAGGCCAGGGCAGGGCATAAAGGTCTTGGGGTCTTCAGCGTTGATGCGACATTCAAATGAATGGCCGCGAATGATCACGTCAGACTGCTTGTAGGAGAGTGGCAGGCCTGAGCAAACACGGATTTGTTCTTTGATCAAATCGATACCGGTCACCATTTCTGATACCGGATGCTCTACCTGAATGCGGGTGTTCATCTCGATAAAGTAAAAGCGGCCATCTTCGTACAAAAATTCAAAAGTCCCTGCGCCCTTGTAGCCGATATCGATACAGGCTTTCACACAGGCGGCATAGGTTTCTTCGCGCACGTCTTGCGGAATGCCTGGGGCAGGAGCCTCTTCCAGAACTTTTTGGTGGCGGCGTTGCAGTGAGCAATCGCGATCACCCAGATGGATCGCATGGCCTTGACCGTCAGACAGGATCTGCACTTCCACGTGACGTGGATTTTGCAGGAATTTCTCCATGTACACGGTGTCATCACCAAATGCCGCTTTAGCTTCCCCTTGGGTCACATGGATGGAATTGATGAGCGCTGCTTCGGTGTGCACTACGCGCATGCCGCGTCCACCTCCACCGGCAGCGGCTTTGATGATAATCGGGTAGCCGATACGCTTGGCGATTTTCATGCACTCTTCGGGATCTTCCGGGAGAGGGCCATCGGAACCGGGTACGGTAGGAACACCGGCTTTTTTCATTGCTTTGATCGCTTCTACCTTGTCGCCCATCATGCGGATAACCGCAGGATCGGGGCCGATGAAGGTGAAGCCGCTTTTTTGCACGCGCTCGGCAAAATCCGCGTTTTCAGCGAGAAAGCCATAGCCGGGGTGAACGGCTTCAGCGTCGGTGATCTCCATGGCGGCGATAATCGCCGGCACATTCAAATAGCTTTTGGGTGATGGGTTTGGGCCGATACAGACAGACTCATCGGCCAGGCGTACGTGTTTTAAATCGCGGTCAACCTGCGAGTGGACGGCAACGGTTTTGATGCCCATCTCCTTGCAAGCGCGCAGCACACGCAGTGCAATTTCGCCGCGATTGGCGATTAAAATTTTATCGAACATAAACCAGTTCCTCAGCGATTAGCGATTGGGCTGCCAGTGACAACCGCAACGGATGATTAAGCAATGGTCACTAAGGGCTGATCAAATTCAACTGGGTTGCCGTCTTCAACCAAAATGGCTTCGATAACACCAGTCTTATCTGCTTCGATTTGGTTCATCATTTTCATCGCTTCGATAATGCAAATAACATCACCGGCTTTGACGTGCTTGCCTACTTCGATAAAGGAGGGTGAGCTAGGGCTTGGCGAGCGGTAGAAGGTGCCAACCATGGGCGATTTGACCACATGGCCAGACGCTGCAGGTGCAGCGGCCGGTGCAGAAGCCGCAGCGGCAGCAACCGGTGCGGAGGCGACAGGGGCGGCTGCAGGTGCGGTTGGCATGGCGTAACCAGCAGGTGCTGGTGCGTTAAAGTATTGGGTGGTGCCACTGTTACGCGCGATACGAACAGATTCTTCGCCTTCTTTGATTTCCAGTTCGCCGATGTTGGATTCTTCCAGCAGCTCGATCAGTTTTTTGATTTTGCGAATATCCATGGTGTCCTCTCTGTAACAAGGTTTGTTGTGGTTAGTGTTGGCGGTGCCAAAGTGACAAAAAAACTATTTAACGAGTTTGAACGCTGCTTGCAGCGCCAGTTCATAACTGGTGGCGCCAAAGCCGCAGATAACGCC
>CAIOHY010000416.1 GCA_903858205.1 uncultured Cellvibrio sp. | reverse complement strand
CTGGCGCTGGCGGCGAGATTCAACTGACTGATGCACTAGACGCTCTTTTAAGTCAGGAAACCGTTGAGGCATATCAATTGGTTGGCCGCAGTCATGATTGCGGTACCAAAATAGGCTACTTAATGGCTAACGTAATCTATGGTGAGCGTCACGGTGAAATTGGCGATAAGTTTAAAACGTTTTTGAAAGGTCGCTACAAAGTCTGAGTGTCTGCTGAATTACTTATGGGCAGCATTTGATTTATGCCAGAGTCCGTGATTCCAATCAGCGGTTTAAAAACTGATATTTTTCAATAAGGAGAATAGATTGATTATTCCTGTAATTCTCGCTGGTGGCTCAGGAACCCGGCTCTGGCCATTGTCCCGCAAACACTATCCAAAGCAGCTGCTGAAGTTATTTGGTGATAAGACCATGCTCCAGCAAACATTGCTGCGCCTGCAGGGAATTGCAAATCTTGCACCCCCCATTGTTGTTTGCAATGAGGAGCACCGGTTTATGGTTGCTGAGCAGTTGCATGAAATTGGTCAAGAAAAGTCGTCGATAATACTAGAGCCTCTTGCCCGAAATACGGCGCCCGCATTGGCATTAGCTGCGCTTCATGCGCGGACATTGGCCGATAATCCCATTCTGTTGGTTTTGTCAGCGGACCATATGATTCGTGATGTTGCAGTATTTCAGGCCGCTGTTGGCGATGCAATTACCGCTGCTGAGCTTGGACATCTCGCAACATTTGGTGTGCAGCCGACTCGCCCGGAAATAGGTTACGGTTACATCAAAACCCTTAATTCAGCGGGCGGAAAACAAGAGGTATTTTTCCCGGTCGCTGAGTTTGTCGAAAAGCCGGATCTGGCGACGGCAGAGCAATACCTGGCTGAAGGCTGTTATTACTGGAACAGCGGTATGTTTGTCTTTCAAACAAATGTATTTCTGCTTGAGCTTCAAGGCCAGAGCCCTGATGTGATTGTAGCTGCGGAGCAGGCTAAGGTCTGGGCAGTACAGGATCTGGATTTCATTCGCGTGGATAAAGATTCTTTCGCACAAGCACCCAATATTTCTATTGATTATGCGCTGATGGAAAAAAGCCGAAACGTAGTCTGCGTTCCACTCGATGCTGGTTGGAGTGACGTTGGCGACTGGAAATCTTTTTGGGATCTTTCTGACAAAGATGCCGCAGGAAATAGCTTCATTGGCGACAGTATTGATATAGATTCAACTAATACTTTGGTTTTTTCCCAAGATAAACTGGTGGCGACTCTCGGTGTTAATAATTTAATGATTATTAATACTCCAGATGCGGTGTTGGTTGCCGATAAGTCCCAAGCTCAACAGGTTAAGTCAATTATTACCCAAATCGAAAAACAGAAACGTTCCGAACATCTTCAGCACCGTGAAATTTATCGCCCATGGGGTTGTTACGATGCTGTTGATGCAGGCGATCGATATCAGGTGAATCGTATTCGCGTCAAACCAGGTGGCAGTTTGTCCTTGCAGGTCCATCATCATCGAGCAGAGCATTGGATCGTGGTCAAAGGCACGGCACTTGTTCAAAAAGGGGAAGAAACTCTTTTACTGTCAGAAAATGAATCGACCTATATTCCAGTTGGGACGAAACACCGATTGAGCAATCCGGGAAAAATACCATTGGAAATCGTCGAGGTTCAGTCGGGGCCATATTTAGAAGAAGATGATGTGATCCGTTATGAGGATAGTTATGGCCGATCTTAAAAAATCTACCATCAATCTACTTTTAAAAGATTAGGGAGTTTCCAATGAAAGTTACTGTGTTTGGAACTGGCTACGTTGGTTTGGTAACCGGCGCCTGCTTGGCAGACGTTGGCCATGACGTTCTTTGCGTCGATATTGACCAACAGAAAGTGGATAACCTGAATGCGGGGATAATTCCGATTTATGAACCGGGTCTGGAAGCTATAGTTAAGCAGGCTGTTCAGCACGGATTGCTAAAATTTACTACGCATATGGATCTTGCAGTTCAGCACGGTGAGTTGCAATTTATTGCTGTTGGAACTCCTTCGGGGGAGGATGGATCTGCTGACTTGCAGTACGTGGTTGCTGTAGCAAAAACGATAGGCCAGCGTATTTCGAGTTATAGAGTCGTGGTCAATAAATCGACCGTTCCAATCGGTACTGCGGAAATAGTGCACGCTGCGCTCGCTGACGAGTTAAACAAACGCGGAATAACTGTACCCTTCGACGTCGTATCCAACCCGGAGTTTCTAAAGGAGGGCGCGGCAATCAATGATTTTATGAAGCCTGATCGTATCGTGGTTGGTACTAATAGTGAAAAGGCAGAGAATTTATTGCGTGAGCTCTATGCGCCCTTTAATCGCAGTCACGATCGCATGATTTTTATGGATGTCCGTTCTGCTGAGCTCACCAAATATGCCGCGAACGCTATGCTCGCAACAAAGATCAGTTTTATCAATGAGATGGCGAATCTTGCAGAATTGTTGGGTGCCGATATTGAGAAGGTGCGTAATGGCATAGGCGCCGATCCCAGGATTGGCTATCACTTTATATACCCCGGTTGTGGCTATGGCGGTTCTTGTTTCCCGAAAGATATTAGGGCGTTGATTAATATCGCCAGCAATGTTGATTACAGGGCCGATCTTATGGAGGCCGTTGATAAGGTCAATCAGGCGCAAAAAAGTAAGCTGTTTACCTATATTGCGCGTCATTTTGGTGATGACCTCAAAGGCAAAGTTTTCGGTTTGTGGGGCTTATCATTTAAACCGAATACCGATGATATGCGCGAGGCGCCGAGCCGTGTACTCATGGAGGCGCTTTGGGCGGCGGGCGCTAAAATTCAGGCCTATGATCCGGTTGCTATGGATGAGACTCAGCACATTTATGGTTTACGTGATGATCTAAAGCTCGTGGGTACAAAGGAAGCTGCAATTGAACGGGCGGATGCATTGATTATCTGCACTGAATGGAAGAATTTCCGTGCCCCCAACTTTGACTTGCTCAAGACAGCTTTGCGTAATCCAGTCATCTTCGACGGCCGCAATCTATATGAGCCTGACCGAATGGCTTCTGTGGGTTTCGAATATTACGCTGTT
>CAIOHY010000415.1 GCA_903858205.1 uncultured Cellvibrio sp. | reverse complement strand
TTACGTTTAGCCCATTCTGAAATACTCTGCATAGAGGCCTGATTTCTTCGAATCTCTTTTCGCTCTATTAACCATTGGGCAATAGATTGAAATGGTTGATCGTTCGTTCCCGCAAAACCGAGACGCAAAATACGGCCATCTTGTAAACGAATTTTTCCTGAACCTTGTATCTGCATAAAAGCTGCAGCAACTGGATCTTCGACCCAAGCTATTTCAGAACCATTCAAAACACCCGAGCTAAGAAGCTGTGCTCGAGTAGGTCCCGGAATTGGCTTTGATCTCTTCCAAGCACTCGGGTAGGCGTACAGTGGCACGGTATAAGTGCTGGTTCTCGTCAGCGAACCATTCAAGAGGGGTTCGTAATAGCCAGTAATTAAACCGGTATCGCTCCCGTTATAACTATTGCGTACCTCGTATACCTGAAAATTATTCTCAAAGTATTGGCGAATCCCTTGAGCGTCACGGGCAGGCAGTGTGTTCGCTTGAGAGCAAACTCCACGCCAATTAATCTCACCATTTTTTTTACGCAGGACTTCACAACTTCTTAGCCATGCGGGCCATGCTTTACTGAGATCATCTTCACGCCATCCTGGCAAAGCCTGCCATGAGACCGCGGAAAAAGTTGCTACCTGAGAGCTATATGAACTCGGCGCACTACCACTGCTCGAATAATTGCCTGGAGCACGTGTAGGGGGCACAGAACACCCCACTACTAAAACGAGAATACCCACTAGGAATACACTAGCTAGCGAGTGCCGATAGAAACCACTTAATAATTTTTCAAATTTAGAAGCCATGATCGCCAATTTACTCGATGAATACCCAATGCTACTTTTTGTCCTTGAGGCGGCCATTGCCTTAGGCTTGTTATTGTTTATTGTCCTTTGGACCGGAAAAGGGAAAAAATAAGCTTTTCTTAGTGCAAGGTCCTAGGCATGACTAGTGCAAATTCAGGGATGGGCGCCTGAAAAAACTGAGCCTCCTCCGTAATACAGAAATATTCGCCCCTCATAGTGCCAGCCGAAGTGGGCAAAGTAGCCCAACTGGTGTACTCAAACTGCTCGTTTGGTCTTAAAAGGGGTTGTTGCCCCACAACCCCTAGGCCCCGAACCTCTTGGACATCGCCATCTCCATCAGTAATAAACCAATGGCGGGCGATTAACTGAACATTCATTGCCCCAGAATTGCGAATGGTCACGGTGTAGGCAAAGGCAAATTGGCGATTATCGGGGTCAGATTGCTCCGGTAGGAACTGGGAGCGCACAGTAATGCTGATCTCTAAGGAATTCATGCCGCAATTCTGCTCCATCCAAAGTACAACTGCAAGCTAGAATCTAGGGATGGATAAGCCAAATTCGTCCCAAAATCTGCCTTTTGTAATAGCGCCCTCTATCCTTTCGGCTGACTTTGCCTGTTTAGGTAAGGAAGTTACAGAGGTTCTGGCTGCTGGAGCAGACTGGATTCACTTTGACGTGATGGATAACCACTACGTCCCCAACCTCACAATTGGCCCATTAGTATGTGAGGCTATTCGTCCGCACGCCATCAAAGCGGGTAAGCCGGCGACCATCGACGTGCATCTCATGGTTGAACCAGTCGATCGAATTGTTCCTGATTTTGCTAAAGCTGGCGCCAATCTCATTAGCTTTCATCCCGAGGCAAGCCCTCATGTGAATCGCACACTGAATCTGATTCGCGATAGCGGCTGTAAAGCGGGCTTGGTATTTAATCCTGCAACGCCTTTAGATCATCTGGATCACATTTTGGATTTGGTTGATTTGGTTTTACTCATGTCGGTGAACCCAGGATTTGGTGGGCAATCATTTATTCCAAGTACGCTTACAAAAATTACCCAGGTGAGATCTCGCTTAGACCGTTATCAACAAGATAGCGGAAGGCAGATACGACTTGAAGTAGATGGCGGAATCAAGATCGACAATATCGCTGCAATAGCTAAGGCAG
>CAIOHY010000414.1 GCA_903858205.1 uncultured Cellvibrio sp. | reverse complement strand
TTGCTGTCGGATGTATTTTTCGGGAGAGGCCACGTGTCATTTTGTCTACTGGCGCACTTATCGCTGTAACTTTTGGTTTGGCTGGAAAAATATTTGGTGCTCGATTTATTTATGTTGAATCGCCAACGCGTGTAACTAGTCCCTCTCTTGCTGCAAAAATTTGTTATTTATTCGCGGATGAGGTTTATGTTCGGCATGAGCAGTTGCTTAGCTATTTTCCGAATGCCAAGTTTATAAGTCCTATGCAATGAGTACATTTATTGTTTTTGGCAATCTTGAGCGTCCTTTTGTTAGGATGGTTCAGTCCGTTTTGGCATGCTATGAATTATTGCCTACGCCAATATTTGTTCAGGCTGGCATTAATCTTCAATTCTTTGAAGATAGAATTCCTGGTAGTTCTTTATTTAAAACATGTTCATTTACCGAATTTTCAGATTACATGCACAACGCCGAACTTGTGATATCCCATGGCGGTGTTGGCGCGGTTAAAGAATCGATATTTGCTGGCTTGCGTCCCGCTGTTTTTGTGCGCCGTTTTGATCTAAAGGAGCATATCGACGATCATCAAGTCGATTGGTGTAATTTGCTATTTCGTAAAGATCTTGCAGCGAAAATTAATGATTTAAGAGATCTAAAAACCTTTATTGAGTCTCGTAACTTTACTTTGAAGAACCCAGAAGTGGCGTCTAGATTTTTCGATGAATCGAGGATTAAATGTGCTGTAAGTAATTCTGTTCGCCGATTTTTAGGCTAAGCTCGCGATTACACTTTCATTTTGATTCGTGAAAATTTCAGTTATCACCGCTGTTTATAACAACAGATCTTTTATTGCTGATGCAATCGAGTCGATAATTTCTCAGCATGATGTTTCAGTTGAATTGGTGGTTGTAGATGGGGGTTCTACGGATGGAACCTTACAAATACTTCAAGGCTACGGAAATCGCATCCATTACCTTTCAAGCGAGAGAGATGATGGGATTTATGATGCCCTAAATAAAGGAATTGCTAAATCCAGCGGTGATATTGTTGGATTTCTTCACTCTGATGACTTTTTTGAAAACTCTAAAGTTTTATTACGTATTGTTGACTTATTTGTAAGATTTAATTTGGATGCTGTTTATGGTGATTTAAAATACGTGCAGCGTGAAGATCCTTCAGTAGTTGTTCGTTTCTGGAAGTCCGGCGCCTTTGAAAGCTCAAATTTAGCTTTGGGGTGGATGCCACCGCATCCGACATTTTATGTAAGAAGGGATATTTATCAAAAGCTGGGGGCTTTCGATACGACCTATCGGATTGCTGCTGACTATGACTGTATGCTGCGTTTTCTCAAGCAGGACGGTTTCAAGGTCGGTTACATACCTGAAGTGCTGGTTAACATGCGCGTGGGCGGCGAGAGCAACCGTTCACTCAGAAATATACTTCGGAAAACCCGAGAGGATTATCGGGCGCTACAGAGAAATAAAATAGGCGGAGTGGTGGCTCTTGCCTGGAAGAATATTTCCAAGATCAGCCAGTTTTTTATTTCATAGGAAATCACTTGGGATATTCCCGATTCAGTTTGCGGTAGATTAGGCCATAAGCCATGCAGAACAGCAGAGCTAAAACAATTAGTGTGAAGGTGCTGGGCCAGAAAATCGTGCCAACCGTTATCACTGGCATCAGCCAGAGTATGATTTTAGGGAAGACGCTCCGATTGGCTTGTTTTGCTGTTTCTTTGCTGTATTGCTCTGCTATCGTATGCAGGCAACTGCGATAGACCAGCTGATGCAGATGCTTGGAATCCGGTTCGCCGACTTTCTTCTTTTGCAGTATTTTTCTGCGATACATCGAATAAATAGTTTCCCAGATCGGATAGACCATGATCAACAGTGGGAACCATGGCGAAACATCCGGGTTTCGTACAACGAGCAGCACTCCCAGTTCGGCCAGCCAGAACCCGATCAGATAGGCGCCGCCGTCGCCCAGAAAGATCTTTCCGGACGGCCAGTTCCAGAAAAAAAATCCGATCACTGCGCCAAGCATTGTCAGACTGGCTAACAGCACCACTTGATCACCGACCTGCATGGATACCCAGGCAAGGGCGGCCAGAGCAATGATGGAGTAGCCAGCCGCAAGCCCGTTGTAACCATCAATGATGTTGATGGCATTGGCCACACCGCCGATGGCAAAAGCGGTAAAGGCAATAGCCAGCAACGGCCAGTGCTGAAGCATGTTGTCGAGTCCCGGTACATCAAGGCGGGTGAGCGTTGCCCCGATCAGCACTGATGCCAGAACACCGGCGGCCATGGTCAGCAGCAAGCGGGCGATAACCCCGACTTTTTTGGTCAGGTCTTCAGCGAGGCCGCCGGCGAAAGCCGGCAATGCCGATAACGCCAGCATCGCAAAGCCATGAACGGAATCGGTCATCAGGATGTCCGTCAGGTCCAGCGCTGTGATGGCTGCCGCCAGTGCGCAGGCGATGGCCAGTCCGCCGATTCTTGGAACTGCGGTGGCGTGAAACTTCTGCGGCCCGGAGTTGATCGCATCGTGGCTAAAAGGGGCATGCCACTTTTCGCTCCAGATCAGCAGTCCGCAAACGGCGCAGGAGACCAGTGCTGAAAATAACGTCAGTTTCAGCAGGATCAGCAAGGCGGTTGAAGAGGTTGGCGTGATTTCTATCTGGTTGGCGCTGACGGCTGACAGTACTGTGGCCATTTGCGTGGAATCGGGCAGGATGCAAGGGCCTGAGTTCTGAGCCTGTCGCGCCGCCTCCCGGCAGGTTTGTTCGGCAATGTCCCGCTGATCAGCCTCAAAAGTGATCACGCCTCCCGGAATGTGCATTACCGGCAGATCGACCGCTTTTTGGCTAAGCAGGAGTTGCTGGCGTGGGTTCAGACTGTCCACGCAACGGGCACGCAAGATTTCGCAGGTTGGGCAGAAGTTTTGCATCGCCTGTTTGATGCCCAGTGCCGCAGTTTCGCATTGCTGCTGGCTGCGGATCCCCTGTTTCAACAGTCCGACCTGAACAGTATCCGAGGCCTCCATCAGTATGTCGGGATAGAACAGGGTTCCTGGGTGCAAACGATGTGCTGCAACCACAAGGGTCGCAGCAAGTGTGGCGATGATGATCAGGGCGGGGAGATAACGTTTGGTTATTGCCTGAAGTGACATGCGGGCAGAGCAGCTTCTTTATGGAGAGGGTGGGTTTTAGATGCTTGATTTTCAAGAATTTTCCGGAAATAAGGAGTTTCGCATCCTGTTTGGCGCTCTTGGACTTAACAATCGGTGATATTATGAAATTTCAGGGTTTTTACGATATTAAATTAAATTTAATAATTAGTTAGTATTGTACGGACATTTAATAATCGTGATTGTTCACAATACTAATCTTTTCAAATAATTCGATTTGCTGCATTTTTAACGAGAAAACCTTGAAGATCCTTTCCGCCAAAATTTTGAAACTGTTTTTGACGCTGGCGTGTTGCAGTTTGTTGCCCTCGGGATTGGCCTTCGCGGCAACTGCGCAAGGCTATGTCCACGAGGTTAGCGGCGATGTTCAGGCCCAGCAGGGCGCCGGCAAGCCGGTCAAGCTCGAAAAAAACCAAAGCCTCGAAGACAACACGACCATTACGACAAGCGCTAACAGCACCGCGGTGCTGAAGTTCATTGACGGCACAGTTATTGCGCTGAATCAAAACACTGCTTTCACCATCCAGAAATACGATTTCAATGAGAAATCCCCGTCGTCGATGACGGCTTTGTTCTCGATGTTGCGCGGCGGCTTGCGTGCGATCACCGGTTCGATTTCTGCCAAGAACCGCGATGGTTTCAAACTGTCCACTCCCAATGCCACGATCGGTATTCGCGGTACAGAGTTTCTTGCGCAATTGGTGAACCCGTTGTACGTCCAGGTGGTCTCGGGTTCCGTGACTTTGTCTAATGCTGCTGGT
>CAIOHY010000413.1 GCA_903858205.1 uncultured Cellvibrio sp. | reverse complement strand
TTTTCTGCAGCATCGGCAAAATGCGATTAAAGGCCTGGCGATTCGCACTTTTGGCCGAGCTCAACACCAGCCAACGCTCTATGGCTATCGCAATCCCGACCACCAACACCACAGCGATGGGATACATAAAGGCGCCGCCTTCTTGGAAAAAACGAATCAGAGTATCCATAACTTTATTAACCTCGAAAAAAGAAAACCATCAATGAATGTATAAATTAATTATTAAAAATTATTGTTCGGTCGAATCAAGTTCACCCGCTGCTTCCAGGCTGCGTTGCAATTCGTCGCGTTCAACATGGCCGAATACAGCATCTTCCTGACTGCTTAACATCTCCATTTCCAGATCGGGGCTAAGCGGCGACTGCCAGGGCAAAATGTACATTACCCGTGGCTGCTCCTGATTTCCCGTCACTGTGGTTTGCAAATTTATATTGGCTTCGCGCACCATTTTTTTTTCGCTCGCTTGTTCGTCACTCGCTGCAGGCGATTTTTTTTCTGCTGCTGGAGCAACAGCCGATGCAGCCTCTACCGGTTTTTCTGCTTGCTGTGCCTGCGCACTGCATACGAAGAGGCACAAGCCAATTAACACGATTTTATTCATCACTCACTTCCTCTGCTGGAGTTTCAGTGGTGTTCTCTACGGACGTGGATGATTCTTCAGTCGCGCCAGGTTGTTCTTGCGCAGGTGCTGTCACCTTGGGTTTGGGTGCTATACCCAAACGCCGCTGCAAGTCAGCAATCCAACTGGTGGCTTGTTTATCGTCACCACCAAGCAATTGTAAGTAGGCTTCGTAATGCGGCAGTGCTTCGGCACTTTTACCCATATACAAATCATAAAGTATGGCGATATTTTTATGGCTGTCAGGATGAAACGGCCAGAGGCTCAAGGCTTTTTTGTAATTGGTTTCTGCACCAGTAAAATTTCCCGCCTCGCGCTGCAAAATAGCGAGTTGATTGTAAGCATCGAGGTTGGTGTGGTTTGCGACTATCGCATCGTTAAACGCCTGCTCTGCACGTTTGTCTTCTTTTTGCGCGCGATAGACCAATCCCAAATTTAGATGCGCGCCCGACAAGCTGTTGTTTTCAGCAATGACTTTTTGCAGCAGGGATTCTGCCTGCGCCCACTGTTTATTGCGCATAGCGCGAGTGGCATCGGCAAAATTTTGCTGCGCCTGACGGCTTACCGAGGGTTTGTTTTGTAAATAGGGGTTGGGCGTTACAGGGCCTGCGGGCAATATAGAGGCACCCGGAGCCGCAACACTTGGCGCTACATCCTCTTTCGCAGCGGTACTTTTTTTACCTGGCTCAGATGCACAACCAACCAAAACCAACAGGATTACACTGGCGACGAGCTTAGTGAATTTCATTGCTCACCTCCAAACGCGATTCGCCTTTGTTGTAGCGCGCCGGCAATAATTTGGCGAGCGCATCAAAACTGCGTTTTACGCCCGCGTCGTAAGTACCTTTCCAGCTGCGCTGTGCATTGGCTTGATGAATTTCAATCGCCTTTTCTTCAAAAGGATAAGCCTGCTCTTCCAATAAGATTTCATATTGTTCGAGCGCTAATTCATCCAGATCTTTTGGCCGCTGCGAGTTCATTAAATCGCGGCTGAGCTGCGCGTAGATTTCACCAATTTTAAAACTCGCTTCAGTGGTGAACTCACTTACACCAAATGCCAGAATTTGCTCTTGGGCTTTAAGTGCTTTTTCCAGTGCGGCGCGTTTACGTTGCAAACTGTTTTTGAGCGGAAGTGTCAGCTGAATACGAGTGAATTCATCGTAAGCTGGTTGCGCCAGTTCTGCTTGGGCGCTAGCGGCCAAATAGGTCGAGCGATCTGTTTTTGAACTGCCTGCGCGGTTGTGAGTGTTAATAATATTTTGCAACCAATACAGACGTTTTTCTTTATCACCCGCTGCGCCATACAATTCAGTTAACTTAAATTGCGCTTCCAGATTATTGGCAAGCGGGCGCGCATATTCGGTGGCATAACGACGATACTGCTCAATAGCCTGAGCTCGCTTACCGGATTTTTCATACAACTCGGCACCCATGTAAAGCGATTGGCGTTTTACATCGGGATCATTACTGGTGCGCTCCATGACCACCAATTCATCGGCCGCTAACTGCCATTTACTTTGATTCTGATAAACCAACACCATCTTGGCGGGCAGGGTAGAAACCAATTGATGGTTGGGATATTTTTTGCGGAAGCCCAAATACACATTTTCTGCCTGCGCCCATTTTTCCTGCTCGATCAAATAGACACCAGCATCGTATTGCGCTTTAGCGGCGATCTCGGTATCGGGAGTAACCTGGGTGATACGGAGCAATTGCGCGATTGCGGAATCTTTATCGCCAAATTGCAAACTGGCATCAGCCTGTTGATAAATACTCGCTGCAATTCGCTCGCGCACTTGTTGCGCACTGGGGGCACCGGGATTTTTACCGTAAGCAGGCAGTAAATTTAATACCTGCACATAGGCTTGCTCCGCTGCTGCATATTCTTTGGTTTCAAAACGGCTGTGACCGAGAATCAACCAACTGGAAAACAATAATTTTCCTTCCGCAGCCGGTTGCCATTCAATCACACGCTCTGCCACCATTTTTGCGTCGACATAGCGATTTTGTTGCAATAAATCATTTGCAGCCTCCGCAAGAACGACTACCGCACGCGGATCAGTTTTGTACACATCGGCAAAATTCAATGCGTTTTGGATCTTACGATTTTGCCATTCTTCCAAACGATTATCAGGCAAACTCCGCGCGGATTGCACTAATTGCTGCGGCAATAAAACCGCAGCGTAGCCGGCGTCAGCACCGCGCAATTTATCCATGTAGCCATAGGCAACTTGTTCGTAGGCATCCATCGCGGCGGGTAAATCGCCCGCTTCGTTGAGGCATTCTGCCAGCAAAAAAGTCATCTCGGCGACCTGCGCATCTTTCGCAAAGGTCTGCACAAATTCGCGATACCATTTTGCAGCGCGCCCGAATGCAAGCGTCGCTTCAGCAGGTTTTGTTGTTTTAAAACTCTGTGCCTGCGCGTGCTCAAATTGCGCCAGTTCTTGCAAGGATTGATGCAAATAAGCGAGCGCGTTATCGCCAATCGCGCCTTTTCGCTGGGTCCAGTAATTGCTACTGATTCCGTAGCGTTCAACAAAATCTTGCTTCGCGGGCAAAATTAAACTGGGGAAATCGCCCTGCTGGTATACATCAATTACTTTGATACTAAAGCTAGGCGCAAAATCCGAATTGGAATTGTGCTGCACATAGTGTTCATAGGTTTCTGCGCTATCGGTGAAACGTTTTTGATCGAGATACAATTGCCCTAATTGTTGATAAAGCAAATATTCGTAGGCACGCCCACCGCCCAATTGAGTTTGCAAATCGCTAATGGATTTAGCACCTTCGAGATACGAAAGGGACAAGCCCATGACCCGCAAGGTATCTTTCACCAGATTAGCTTTTGACGCGCCTATATCAGTAAGCACTGCATCAACATCGTTAGGATTTTTAGCCTGGCCGATTAATTGATCGAGCACGCGCGCAAATGAATTGAGCGCAAGATCGTAATCACCACGTTTAAATTGCGCCCAGCCTTTCATGTAAAGCGCGTTCTGTTGCAACTCGGGATTGTTGCCTTTCACCACCGCATCGTAATTGCGTTCAGCCGCTGCATAATCACCATCGGCAAAGGATTTTTCAGCGCGGCGAAATTGGGTCTCCGCCAAAAATTTTGAATCCGGATTAGTTACGACCAATTGATCAAGTACGGCCGCCGCTTCATCATTGCGGCCATCAAGTGACATCGCCTTCGCCAGCTTGTAGCGCAATTGATCGGCTGCTATGCCTTTTGCTGGTTCAACGCCTTGACCCTGCATAGTCAGCAATTCGTTGTACATGGCGATAGGCTTGTCATAGTGACGACGCATATCACTCGCATCAAGTTGGGCTTTTTCACTGCGAGCCATTTCCAAATCGGCAAGGCGCACCAAAATTTGTTGCCGCAGCGCTGGCTCTTCTGCTGCTGCTAATGCGCGCTGATAACTTTGCTCTATGCGCGCCATATCGAGTACGGCTACTTTGGCTTTGGCATCAGGCAATTTTGCCGCTGGTAAGTCGGCGAGGGTTTTACCGCGCCCATCATCACCCAAGCCGACCATACTGCAACCTTGCAATTGCAACACCGCGCTCACGGCCAGTGCGATCAGAGTGCAGCGAAAAATAGATTGGTTAAGGTGCGTCATTCTGGTTGCTTCCTTAACTCGGCATCATATAAACGCGCAACGGCGAGATGCGCTTGAGCCAAATAATTATTCAATCGTTTTTCATGGGCAGCCAATTGTTGATCCACTTGTTGGCGCAATAGGCGACTCTGCTGAGCGATAAGCTGATCAGTATTTTCCAGATGTACGCTGACTTCTTTCTGCAATACCTGCAAGCGCGCCAGCGTCGGTTGGATATCAATACTGGTAGCGGTAATTTCCTCAATATTGTTGCGCGTCTGCGCAATGTTCACGAGCGTGGCATCGATACTTTTTAATTCGCCTTGTTGCGCGGCGAGTTGCGCAGGATATTGCTGGGCAGCGCGCCATAGCAGAATACCGCCAAACATTTTGATGCGGGTTTCCAATTCGCTGGTGTCCTGCCCAGCGGATTTCATGCGTGCAATGGTCTGCTGACCGCGTTCAATTCGCACATAGAGTGCACGCGTCTCGTCATCGGCCAATGCCATATAATTATCGCTGCTGCTGATTTGCGCTAACTGCTGCGCCAGGGTTGCGCGTTCTAGCTGTAATTTTTGTTCTTGTTGAAGCACAGCATGTTGCGCAAGTTGCTGCTCTTGTCTATCGCGCTGCGCTTGCTTCTGTAGCAATAATTCACGATAGGCATCAAGTTTCGGTAACCAATTTTGCAAGAGCGTTTGCAGCCGCAACAGATCACGCAAATCCAGCACGGCGGTTTGAAAAGTATTTTTTGCAAACAATTCGTTCATGTACGCGGAGCGGGTTTTGATAATACTGGTGCTATCCAGCTTTAACCAATTTTGTCCATCATCAGTCACTACAGCAGTGAGCGCGCCAGCTTCCGCGTCATCGCCACGCAATACTTTTTTTGCATCCTCGGCAGAGAGCGGCTCACTGCCGATCAAGGTGAGCAATTCGCCTTCGGTGAGCGTTGCGCGCATATCGCGAATTAAATTAATTTCGCGCGCAAGTAATTCTTCAGCAGACTGGTAAGCGTTGACTGCCTCACCCTGAGCGCCCAATTTTTCATAAGCAAAAGGCAATGCAAGTAGCGACTCTTGTACAGCGGGATACATCAGGCTACGCGAGCGTAATAATTGCCAGGGCCTAAGCGCCTCATCATATTCTTCCTGCGCGACTGCTGCCCAACCATAACCCAAGAGCGCTTGATTAGCGAAAACGCCATCGAGCCGCACTTTGGTGAATTCGCGAATCGCAGCCGCATATTTTTTTTCGGCGAGATAGGAATAACCCATCGCCGTGTAGGCTTTATCTTGCAGCGCCCACTGCTCTTTGCGGCGTACCGGATTATCAACCACATCAATATCAATCAACTCGTTGAAAAATTGCTGTGCGCTTGCAAAATTACCTTCACGCGCGTGGGCGGCACCTAAATTGTAAAAGGTGTAAGGGCTCCAGGAGCGAAGCTCATCGCGATCAATATTATCGAGGGTTAAATCGGTGTAATTTTTATTGCGTATACGGATGTTAATTTGCAACGCTTGCATCTGCGCACGCAGTGACGGTTTGAATTCGCGGCTAACGCGCGCAAAACTTTGCTCCGCAGCAGCCCAATCACCGCGACTGTAATGTAACTTGCCGAGATAAAACCAGGCGGCGTCGCGCACGGATTGCGGGCGGCGCTCATCTTGCAGAATTTGATTAAACACACCTTCGGCGTGGTGTTGCATTCCAAAGGCAAGGCTCACACCACCGGCAATTAATTCAGGATTATCACCGTGGCCTTGAATGCCGTCGCGCGTGTCAGCAACCATCAACTCAGCGAGCGCCGCAATATAATCCTGCTGATAATAATGATAGAGCGCTACGCCGTAACGCAGATCGGCCACTGAAGTTTTAGGCTTTTCTTTGGCATCAGCGGGGCTGATTGCCACGGCTGCCAGCATCAGAAAATAGCGCAACACTGAGGTTGGTTTGCGCATTACATCTGCCATTGTTTGATTTCAAAAACCGGCTGCAATTTCGCACTGGAATCGACAATACGCAGTTCCAGCACTATGGGTTCCTGATTTTTGGTGACGACAATTTTCGCACCGCGTTTGTAATCTTGCTGCGGCCCACGCCCGGTAAAAAATGCGCTGATTTCGTGCTCGCCCGTTTTCAAATTTCCTACATACAAGCGCTGCACACCACCGCGAAACAAGGCTTTGGTTTGCTTGTCGGTGTAGAGTTCGCTCGCGACCAGCTTGTTGTTGATTTCCAATTTGACAGCATCGAGGGCGAAATAAGTGCCGAGGTCCATAGAGACAAACACGGCCACCTGACTGCTGGCGGGATAAAGCAATTCTTCTTCAAGGATTAACAAATCACGGTTGAGTGTGAGCACTGATTCCTTGAGCGATTCCACCTGCTCGGCACTTTTAGTTGGCGCCTGCGCAGAAACATGAAAACAGCAGAGTAACGACATCAATATAGCCAGACGAAACCACTGGCGCAGGGGGTGGATCATGCTCTCTCTCCGAATTCTAAGTGGGCGTCTTTAGTTATCGACCAATTATGCGCCTCGTTCGTGACGGGTAAAGGGCGATATTTACGTCAGCTGCGGCAATTATCGAATCATTCTAGAAGCCAAACCGCTTCTTGGATGTGACACTCAGCACAGTTGATCTGGCGCTTTGGTTATTTTTTTGGGGCAGCGATCAAGGCCTGCACAAAAGTGACAAGACCAGTCAAAAAGTGAAAATTAAGGAAAGCTTAGATGGTTTTTAATAAAAGGGGGGCAAGAAACTCTCCAATAGCCAAAACCCAGTTATTCTGGGGGTCTAAGCCCTTCACTGTATGAAACCTTGCCATCACTGCGAATAATCACTGCATCAAAACCCGGTAGCCGGTTGATCAGTGCCATGCCTTTTTCGGCGCCCAGTACAAAAACCGTCGTGGAGAGCGGATCAGTATCAAAACCGAGTGGGCCGATGATGGTGACGCTGTTGACGCCATTGGTCGATTTACCCGTGCGCGGATTGATGATGTGGTGCACGCGCTCGCCTTTATCATCAATAAAATAGCGCTCGTAATCGCCCGAGGTGGAGACGGCGACATCCTCTAACGGCAGGGTGATAGCCACGGCGTCGGCGCGTGGATTTTTGATGCCGACCAACCAGGGGCGACCCAACTTATCGCCGATCACACGGCTGTCGCCACCTGCGGTGACACTGGCGTGTTTGATGCCAAAGCCTTGCACTATTTCAATCGCTTTATCGACCGCATAACCCTTGGCGATGCCGCCCAGATCGATATAGACCTTGGGATGTTCAAACCAGAGGCGGTTGTTTTGGGTATCCAAATGAATCAGACGGTAATTGATTGCAGGCAGCAACTCTTCCCGCTGCTGCTCGCTCGGCGTGAGTTTATTGCGGTAATCGTAGTAGCGGCCAAGGGAGGCGAAGGTGATATCAAAAGCGCCATCACTTAACTCGCTATAGTGGTTGGCTTTGGCGATGATCGCGGCGAGTTCCGCCGAGATAACCAGCGGGTTTTTGGCGCTGGCTTTGGGTGCTAACTGGTTAACCCGATAGAGTTCGCTGGTTTCAATGTAAGGGCTGAAGTGTTGGTCGATTCGGCGCATCTCCGCCATGACCGCGGCAACTGCTTGTTCTGCTTTTTGATCGTCTTCAAGCCAAAGTGCGACGCTGACTTTGGTGCCCATAATATCCTGCGCATCGCCATGCCATTTGGCCCAACCGAGGTGGCTGGCAAGTAGCAGGGCGATTCCAAGCAGAATGCGCATCGGAAGGATTAAAAATTCAGATCGACGCGGTAATGGGTTTTACCGGTTTCATCAACCCGATCCTGTTGGGCAAACATAGAGAGAATATCGCGTGCATTGGCGGTATCGAAAAAAGCCTGTTGCGCAGCCAATTCACCGGTCACCTTGCCGCCGCTTGGCGCTTTTAATTCAATCTGGAGATTCACATCTACCGGGCCAGCCAGTTGAAAAAGTTTAGCGCTAATACCGTTGTTGCCATTATCAGCCAGCTCCGCACCATAGCTGCCAATATCCAACCAGTTAACACCGGTATTTACGCGCGCGCCGTTCCAGGTGAGATTGCCTTTGAGCTTGAGCAACACATTCCCGCGCAATTCAAGCTCGTCGATATGGGTAGACAATTGCCCCTGAATAGGGACGGGAATTTTTCCCTGAGCAAACGAAGCAGGCAGGGAAACATCTGCATTACGCAGTTTTACCGATCCGCCTGAGCCAGCGCAAATCTGACCATCGAACTGCTGCATCGGCAATTTGGTAGTGACTTGCGCGCAGGGCGAGAGCGTCAGCAGTGAAAGAGGGCTGAGACTCCAACTCAATTGCCCGAGCGAATACTCCTGATCAGTCATACGCACACTGGCCAAGCTCGCCCGCCCATTCCAAAGGGTGCCGGTCACGCCGCTTAAAGCAACACCGGTGCCGCGCGTGAGCAGATAGGCACCCCAAATGGCGGGAATGCTGCTGATGACAAACACCAGAAACAGCACAACCCCCAGCGGAATCCAAAGTTTTTTATGGGTTTTCAACAACACAGGTAAACGGCTCATAGGGCTGATTTCAATCGTGTACAGGTTTCATCGATGCGGTTGATAGCATCGATAGCGACGTTAAGACTCTTAATTGGCTTTTTGCAGGCGCAGGTTCACTGTCACCTGTCCGGGCTCGTTAGTGGTAGCGATCGACAAATCGCTCACGGTGATGCCCTGCTTGAATTCTATTTCGTACAACCATTGCATCAAGGGACCGTATGCAGCGCGATCAAGGCGAACCCGCACTTCACCATTGGCACCCGGCTGGAAACCGCTCATTGCAAGACCGTTGGCACGCAGGGTGCTATCGATTAAGCCGCTAATGTTATCCGTACTTGCTGTCACGCCTGCATTCCGCGCTTGCTGTATTTGCGCAGCCGCAATTTGCACACGCCCCAGAGTTTGGGTAGAGGCGACATTAGCCGCCAGCAGCTGGTCGCGCTTATTTTGGATGGGGATGAACACTATCAGCCACAGCAGATAGAGCACCACGGCCAAACCGCAGCCGAGAATAAGCATCTGCTCGCGGCGATTGTACTTATTGAGTAAGTTCAGTAGCTGATTCAAGTTCATAACGGCTTACCGGTTAGGGATTCTTGGTCACTTTGAGGCGCGCTGTCTGCACATTGCCTTGAGCATTGAAGCTCGATGTCTCAGCATTCAGCCCCTGGCTACGGAGTTTTTCACTGAGCGATTCAAAGGCGCTGAAGCTCTCGGCCTGAATATTGATATTTAACTCGCCTGACTCGCCCGCGTAAGAGATACCTTTGATTTGGACACTCGGCTCTTGGGCTATCTGGGGCAACACCAAACTCAACAAGGCCATCACACTGGCCGATTGGCCAACTGGCTGAGTTTGTTTAAGCAGTGCATTGAGTTGTTTTTCCGCATAGACAATTCGCCCTTGGGTAATAACACCACGTGCGGTCGCTTCAATTTGCTGACGAATTTTCAGGTTTTCGCCGCCGAGTTTGTGGATTTCAAACATCAGAGTACCGAGATAAACGGCCACGCAGACGCCCGCAAAAATCGCTACCGACTGCCAGAGTTTCCACCAGCGCTCAATCGGCAAGCGCTGGGAGAAGTCGCCCTGGCACAAATCGATCGAATTGTTGCTGTAATCCAAAGACCACTCATCCGCCAGGGTTTGGCTGGCGATTACTGTTTGTAATTCGGCGGGAATCAGCTCGCCCAAGGTAGCAAGATCCGCCTCTGAGGCAGCCCGTAAATGCAGGTTGGGCAGGCGATCAACACGTTCCTGATCGCGCAGCAACATTTGCAAGGCCATACGCGCATGCTGTTGCGCAACACTAAAGCCCATAGTGCTGGCGTAACGCAGATAGACCTGGTTCTGATAGAGCCCGAGCGACCAATGGTTGTCACTGTCGATTGCAGCCTCGGCTGCGAGTGGCAAGGTCAGCGGCGCTGTCCAACAACGGGTCACTTCAATCCCTAAGGCAGCTAATTCCGCAAACGCGGCTTGCAGCCAGGTTTTGTCGGCGAAGGCGACTACAACCTTGCCATCGGCGGGAGTGCCCAGCGCAAAATGCAGATCCTCCACATCGCCCACAACCGAGTCTTCCAATTGGAAGGGCAGGAGATTGCGCAGGTGTTTTTTCTCTTTCTCGCTGTACTCCAACTGACGGGTATTCACGCGGCTGCCGGGCAATATGACCCAGGCCGATTGCGCGTTGGCCGGTTTATCGCCCAAGGCAGCGCGCAAGGCTTCGCGGTCGCCACTGGCGCCTTCGGCCGCTGGCACTCCATCGGCACCGAGCCAGCACCAACGAAAATCATCTGCCAGACTTTTGCCGTCATCGGAGGTAGTTACTGAGAGCACCAATTGCATGGACATAATTTGCTCTAACTCGTTATTAAATCGGAATATTGTTCAATTATCTTGGCTGAGCCGTGGTGCGGCCTATTCAACTAATTCGGTATCGCCGTCTTCGTCTTTTTCACCGCGATCAACGGTGGGTAACTCAAATACATCGTCGCGCCGAATCACTTTCAGGGTTCCTGGCTCGTTACCACGCATCATCAAACTGCGCATACTGCGGCGCTGATCAACCAACTGTACGCTCGAATTCAACCAAAAATATTTGGTCGCGGTATTAAGTCCATCAATATCCAATGGCCTGCCCGCAAACATGGCGTCCCACGCAGTGGCGATGCCGGGCTTATCCGGAAATCCGGTCGCGGGCCGGGTGGAGATAAACTGCTCCATATCGGCCGGATTGCTCGGCACCAAATCGATTGAACCATTGATACACAACAGCAAATTGTTGATCCCTTTTCCGTAGGGGCCAACCAGATCCAGAGTGTTGATATTCAACCCCGCATCCGCTACCGGCAAGGCGGTGATAAACGGCTGTAATAGCGTTACCAAAATCGGGCTCTCATTAAAGTCGCGCACAAGACGCAGTTCATCAACCGATTTAAACAGCGCATTCGCGGCGCGATAAGGCTCCTTCATGCCCTGATAAAAATCTGACTCAGCACCGCCAGAGCCGGATGCATTCTCATCTTGATCAATCCAATCCACCACAGATGCCAACAACATCTCCGCCTGATTCTGGTCAAGCGGCAAATCAGGGAATGTCTGCAGCAAACGAATAAAGCGACGCTGGGATTCACTGTAGCGCTCGGGTGTTCCATCCGGCTTGGTTAGATCGATAGGGCGCGCCAAATCATTCAAGTTAAGCTGGGTTGTGGCATCGGTCATTTTGGCAAAACCGGTGACACCTTCGTCCTCAATCGGTACTTCGCTGCCCCAGGGTTCGCCCAAATAATCGATATTGGCATCGAGATCCGCCTGCGGGAACATCAATTTGGCAACTTCTTCGGTGCCCTCCAAAAACGCCCGCGCCTGAGCACCGTGCCAACGGGTTTCTGCGCGCGCCAAACCCAGCTGATACTGGGCAGCAAACTTGACACTCAGCCCCGCTACCAGAGCCACAATCAGCAACACCAGCACCAGCACTGTACCGCGCTCGGTATGTACCTTGCCGCGCAAACTACTGCTGCTGTTCGGGCATAGCGAAGAGACGCACACTGCTGCCGACTCCTTTGAGTTCGATGGTAATCTCTACCGCCAGAGGTAGATCCTGTGCGCTCGCACCTTGCTGATTATTGTCGGGCCATTTTTGCAGCCAATCTTCGGAAAACTCGCGGTCTTCGAGCGCGGATTTACCACGCGAAGTAATTGCGCCTTGAAACAAAAAGCGCAGCTGCAGGTCTTCAACGTCCTCCAGCAATAGCTGATGAATGCCGTCGTCCTCTTCCAAATCCACATCGGACAATTCGAGATTGCGCTCGGGGGCAAAATCGCGCCAGAGCTTTCCATCCACGACTCTGTAACCCACCATCTGCAAATCGCTGCGCGGCAGGTTAGAAAAGTTGACCCAGCCACGGCGCTTGAACATGAGCACCATCTGGTCTGCATCTTCACCGGAAGAGCGCAAACTTTCTGCGGTAAACACCGCATTTTTGTCGGCCTGAGCAGGGGGGATAACATGGCGCAAATCTGCCGCAATGATCTGCCAGGCACGGTCAAGGCGATTGATCTCAGCCAAGACTTCATTCGTGCGCGTCGCGCCGTCATCGGCCGCGTTGAGCGACTCAAAGGCCATGACCGCGATCAGCGCTGAAATCACCAGCGCGATCATCACTTCCAATAGGGTAAAACCCTGCGCCCGCCTCACGGCAGCACCTGCACGAGTTCAGGATCGCTTATATAGCCAGTCAAACGCGCGAGCGCTGGTCGGTCTTCATCAACGGCCGAGTTACCTAAACTCGCGCCGTCCGCGGTACCTAGCAGGCGCACTGCTATTTCAATCCGCTTAAAGCCGGGCACGGGTAAGGTGTCCATCGCAATGGTTTTTAGCTGCCACTGCCAACGCAACCCCATCATATCCACGGTGCCGGAATCTTTTTCCGGAACCTTGTAATCGATCAATGCCTTTTTGGCTTTTTGCTGCTGCAGCAGGCGCACCCGCGTCAGCTGATTTTCTGCCACCCAATAGGCATAGGTTTTATCGCGGATTGCGGCGGAACCATCCAACTGAGTCATCACCAGGGTGATAAGGGCTGGCAGTGCCATAGCGACAATCATCAGCGCAATCATGGCTTCAAGCAGCGTAAAACCACCTTGCGTAAAACCACCTTGTTTGGTGCGCAGAGCCTTGGCGCGGAACAGAGAGAATGTCATCGCAAGCGCTGCTCCTCTTTGATCCGTTTTTCTTCACTGAGCCAGTGCAACTCGCCGGTCAGATCCAATTCAAATTCTTCGGTCTCGGTCGCTTCACCAGCGGCTAATTGCTCTGCGTAGATGGCGATCTCCACCTTGCCTGAACCATCACCGCTGGGGAAAAAGCCCATCACCGGGTCTTGATACTCTAACTCGGGATCAAATTCCCAGAGCTCATCTTCCACGACAAAATCAATCTTCTGCCCTTCGGCCAAACAGTGCTGGCTCAGCTCAGGCAGATCCTGCCACTGGCGGTCTCGCACCCGGCGCCACTGGTAACACCACTGCTCTTTGCCGTCGATATCCTGCGGCGCACGCGGCTCCACAAACAGGCCGTGGGTCTCACCTTTGAGCACCGATTGCTCGGCGATATAACCCGCCTGCAGCATAAATTCCTCGGCCTCTTTGCGGGTCATGTCGGCGGCAGCATTACCGCCCACCGAAATAGAAATCACGCTCACCGCCATACCGATAATAAAGACCACAAAAATGATCTCGATCAGGGTAAAGCCTCGTTGGCTGGATTTCACGGGCACGGCCTTTTGCGATTACAACCTATTGTTCATCCCACACGCTGACATCGGCATTCTGGCCTTCGCCACCGCTAACACCATCGGCACCCAGACTATAAATATCATATTCATGGCCTTCACCCGGGCTCATGTATTGATAGTCATTACCCCATGGGTCTTTGTTCAAATTATCAATGTAACCTCTGGCTTTGAAATTGCGCGGAACCGGTGCGATAGAGCTTTTGGTTACCAGCGCTTCCAAGCCTTGTTCAGTGGTAGGGTAATTAAAGTTGTCGATTCGATACAGCTTGAGCGCAGTTTGCAGCGAACTGAAATCGGCACGCGCTTTTTGCACGTTGGCTTTATCCAGGTTGTCCATCACATTGGGCACCACAATACCGGCAAGCAGGCCGATGATGATTACCACCACCATGATTTCTACCAGCGTAAAACCAGCCTGTTGCATTCTATTTTTCATCATTCTTGCTTTGATTTTTTTCATGTTTGTCTCCTTAAAAACGCTATCAGATGATCTGTAAAAACCTTACTCACTCGCGTTAACTGAGCTTGGTCATTTCGAAAATAGGGGTGAGGATCGCCAATACAATCACGCACACCGCGCCCCCCATAAAAATAATTGTTGCTGGCTCCAGCAGCCCCATGGCCACCCCCAGCATCATTTCCAACTCGCGCTCCTGATCTTTGGAGGCATTATCCAATTGCTGCGGCAATGTACCGTTGGTTTCACCACTGGCCACCAGCTGCACTAACAAGGGTGGAAAATGACCGGTATTTTCCATCGCCCGGCTCAAGCTCATCCCCTCACGCACAGAAGCGGCGACTGTGTCACAAGCTTCCTGCAGGATTTTATTGGTCATCACCTGACCGGAAATGTTTAAGGCTTGCAAGAGCGGCACACCACTCGCAGACAACAGACTGAGTGTTGCAGCAAACCGCGCCGAGTTGATCTGTTTCACCAGCTCACCGATTACCGGCAACTTCAGTTGCACCACATGCCAAGCGCGCAAGCGTTTGGGGTCGCGCATCAAATGCTTGATAAAGAAATAGACGCCAAACAATGCAACTAACAGATAGACCCCATAGTTCATCAAAAAACTACTGGTCGCGATCAGCCCCTCTGTCAACGCTGGCAATTCACGTTTGCCCTGCTCAAAAATCTTGACCAGTTTTGGAACAACTAAAACCATCAGCGCGACGATTACCGCGAGACTCACCACCAGCATAACCACTGGGTAAATCATCGCCATCTTGATACGCTGTTGCAGTATTTGGCTGGTTTGGGTGTAGTCCGCCAGACGTTCCAATACCGGGCTTAAAAAACCGGAGCCTTCACCCGCGCGCACCAGTGCACGGTACATATCGTCAAACGCGACCGGGTTGTCGCTCAGTGCTTGCGCCAAGCTTAAACCTTCCAAAACCTTGGTACGCACTTGCAATACCACACGTTTTACATTCGCTTTTTGCGACTGTTTGGCGGTAGCGTGAAGAGCCTCATCGAGTGGCAGACCGGATTTAACCAGCGATGCCAACTGGCGGGTAATCAGACTGAGGTCGCGCGTACTTAACTTGGCGGCGCGACGACGCGACCAGGCGGAGATATCCATACTGGTGCTAGTACCAGAACTCCCATCTGTACCGGTACCGGCGCCCGCACTGGCAACCTCGAGAGGTTTCAGTTTTTTGGCACGCAACTGCGTGCGGATATGGCGCTCGGAATCCCCTTCTAGTATGCCTTTGACGGTTTTGCCTTCTTCGGTCAGCGCTTTGTAACTGTATGCACCCATGATTGATATCCGTTACAGCTGGGTGGTTACACGCAGCACTTCTTCGATGCTGGTGATGCCATTAAGTACACACTGACGACCATCGTCGCCCATCGATGGGCTGTGTTTGCGCGCTTCGGCTAACAACTCCTGCTCGCCAGCCTGCTCGTGAATCAAGTGGCGTAACCGCTCAGTGATCTCAATTAATTCGTAAATACCTTTACGGCCACGATAGCCTTGGTGGTTGCAGTGTTTGCAGCCGTTCGGCGCCGGGCGCCAAATGGGCGTATCGGCAGGCAGTTTGAGCATTTCGCGCTCGGACTCCACCGGCAAGTACTGCTGTTTACAGTGGCTGCAGAGTACGCGCACCAAACGCTGTGCCATAACAACTTCAATACTTGAGGCGAGTAGAAAGGGCTCAACACCCATATCTTTCAAGCGCAATACTGCGCCGATTGCGGTATTGGTATGGAGCGTCGATAACACCAAGTGCCCCGTGAGCGATGCTTGAATCGCAATCTCAGCCGTTTCTGCGTCACGGATTTCACCGATCATCACCACATCCGGGTCCTGCCGGAGAATGGCGCGCAGACCTCGCGCAAAGGTCATATCGATCTTGGTATTCACCTGAGTCTGACCGATGCCGGGCAACAGGTATTCAACCGGGTCCTCAACAGTGAGGATGTTGCGGCTGCGGGTATTGATATGGCTCAAGCCCGCATAAAGTGTGGTGGTTTTACCAGAACCGGTTGGTCCTGTTACCAGAATAATCCCGTGCGGCCTGAGCAGGTTCTTGGTCAGGCGCTCATAAACCAGCGGCGGCATCTGCAATTGCTCAAGCTTGAGCTGGCCAGCGGCCTGATCGAGAATCCGCAATACAATGCGTTCGCCAAACGCCGAGGGAATCGTTGATACCCGGAGATCCACTGCGTGACCGGCCAAACGCACGGTAATACGGCCGTCTTGCGGCAGGCGTTTTTCGGCGATATCCAAGCGCGCCATTACTTTCAAGCGCGATACCAATACCGGCGCCAGCTCCGCCTTGGGCGAGAGCACTTCGGTCAAGACGCCATCAATACGGAAGCGCACCGACACGCGGTCTTCAAATGGTTCAAGGTGGATATCTGAAGCGCCTTCGCGCACGGCTTGCGAGAGGATGGCATTGATCAACCGGATAATCGGGGCGTCATCATCACCAGCCAGCAAATCGGTGCGGTCGGCCAAATCGTCGGCCATGGATGACAGATCAAATTCGTTACCGAGATCTTCAGCGGCGCGCTGCGCGGCACCATCGCCACTCTGGTATTCGCGCGTAAGACGCTTTTGGAAGTCTTCCGCTGGCAGCTCTTCCAGCACCAGATCGGGGCCGAAAATGCGCTGCAGTTCCAGCAGCACATCCAGCGTCAAACCTGGACGATGCAACACCCGTGGCATCAAGCCAGGTGCAAGCTCTTCCAGCATCACACCGTGAGCAGATGCAAAACTGAACGGCAACCGCTCGTAAACCGAGGGTTCAACGGCGGTTTCGTCAAGCACCTCATCAGTCAGGGTCGCGGGCTCTAATACTTGCTCGCTCACGATTATTCCCCAGCAGATTCTGCGGCAGGTGCCGCATCGGCTTTCTTGGTCTCTTCAATGTACTTTTGAATCGGCCCTTCCCATTCAGGCAACATGGGCACATCGCGCTTACTCGTCAGAACACCGCGCGCGCGCTGGAATTCAATTTGCTCATTTCTAATGGTTCGATATTTTTCAGCCGTTGCACCAGTCAAAACCTCGTTGGTACGGATGATCGTTGGCTTGAGGAAAATCAACAGATTGGTCTTTCTCTTGGTCGCACTTTGGGTGCGGAACAAATGACCAAGCACCGGAATACTGCCAAGCACCGGTACACGCGAATCGCCTTTGTTAACTTGATCTTCGATCAAGCCACCCAGCACCACAGTCTGCCCGTCACCGGCCAGAATCTGAGTTTTGATTTCACGCTTGCTCGTTGTGGGTCCGTTTGGCGAGTTTTGGGTATTTCCGATTACCGAAGAGATTTCCTGTTCGATATCAAGAACCATGCTGTCGCCTTCGTTGATATGCGGTGTGACTTGCAGCTTGATACCCACATCTTCGCGGTTAACCGTATTAAACGGACTGGCAAAAGAATTGTTACCCGTAGTGCCCGTTCCCGAGTTAACGCCGGAGAAAGAGCCCGTCACAAAAGGAACCTGCTGACCGACAAGAATCGATGCTTCGCTATTGTCCGTCGTCAACAGGCTTGGAGTGGAAAGAATGTTGGTTGATTCTGTGGTCTGCAATAACTTCAATACACTCAAAAAATCAATTTGCTTACCAAGACGCCCAACGCCAAAAACAGGAGCTTTAGCAGAGGCAATACCACCCGCCAAGGCACCAAGCGCCTTGTTATCGTTAG
>CAIOHY010000412.1 GCA_903858205.1 uncultured Cellvibrio sp. | reverse complement strand
TGATCAGTGCTACAGATGCTATGACTCGTTTTAATATTTCCTTGAGGTATTCGAATGGAAACTGAATTGTTTTATCTTCGTGATTCACGAGGGAATACGGGTAGCAGTGCGATGTTTTGGTCGCTTGCTGGCGGTTATACCACCGATCTTAGTAAAGCTGAAAAATTTACCCGCGAAAAAGCTATTGATCAGTATAAGTGCCGCGAAACTGACATACCACTTCGTTGCGATTTGGTGGATCAATTCGCCTACCTTGCGGTAGATATGCAATATCTACCAGCCACAACAAATCCAGGTGATTCTAATTGCCTTTTGCTAGGAAACGACTTTGATGGCAACAATGTATTGTTTGTTGCACCTGGTGAAAAGACATATAACTTTGGAGAGATTTCACCCGTTTCACTTGTAGACACTTACGCATTGATGTCGAAAGATAATCGGATCGCATGCTATTCATACGAGGCAATTGAAAAGTTAGCGAGGCAAGTAGTTTCAGCTAGTTTTCTTGAAACCAAGAAGATGTTACGCAAGGCTAAAATTAAATACATTCGACCTCAAGTGTTGATGAAAGAACGATATCGTTGCTGCGGCGATGGTTGTGGAAGATTCGTGACAGAGCCGCAATATTATGGTGGCTGTCCCAACTGCGGTTGGTCATATTGCGGGTAATAAATAAATACTTCTTAAGGTTGATTTATGAGTGAACATAACGGTCAAGAGCCTTCCAAAACTCCGAATATGGGATTGTGTGATTCTGGATGTGGGAAGCCCGCTACTACATTTTTCCTTGAGACGGCTGTAGCAACTTGCGGTAGCGCGAATTGTGTTGATTACCAGAATGAGCGTTGGATTCAGCATTGCGCCGAAATGGATAGTCAAAAAGATTAATCAGTATTCAGGCTGTGTTACAGAGCATATGACAAAGCACATTCAATACACTCTGACGAATCATCAGGTGGTAACTGCTCAAGAGGTTGCCAAAGCGGTGGGCATTACTGTGTGTGCGGCTCGACTTAGACTTAAAAGAAGCAATGATCCAAAGGTAATCTTTGCCGAGTCAAATAAAACCACTGATTTCAATGAGTCAGCCACAGTTTTTAGGCTCAGTAATGGTTTAGAGGCAACAGTCAGGGAACTAAGAGATTTGACAGGCTTAAGGGAAAACACAATAAGGCAACGGCTCAAGGTTAGTACTGATTATGAATATGTCACCCGTCCCTTAGTATTTGAAAATCTGGATGCAAAAATTTATGTTTTACAAGATGGATCCAGAGTCACGGTAAGCGAGATTGCGAAACAACGTAATTGTTCAACGGTTACAGCGAAAGAAGTATCAGATGTAACAGGTTTAAGCTTTGAAGGCGCTAAGGATCGGTTGCGTAAATCGACTAATCGAAAAGTTGTTTTCAAACCCCATTTTGTTAAGGCCCGGCAGTTTGTAAATCGAACGCGGTTAATTGAAACATCGGATGGCAGGCTTCAAGTAGTAACGGAAAAGGTTCGCTTAGGCGATGCAATTAATCACACAAAAAATCTCTAAGTGGGTTCAGCATGAAAGGTAAAGTATTCGTTTCTCAAATCGATATCGCCACCGCAATTATGGAGAAAATTGCTGAACAGAACCCAGGGTACTGTGCATCAGCTCGCCAATACAATTCAATTTTTAAAGCAGCAACAATGGTGTGTGAGGCGCTATCCACACTGGACACGCGATCAGTTGCCGGTGAAGGAATCGAGGCGTGGCTTAAATCGGATGATGTGGGGTCAAGTAGCAAATTTATGGCTTCAGTCTTATGTCAAAGTCACGGTATTTCAGCAGAATATGCCCACCCTGCAGATCCGTCAGATTTTATTCGTTGCCGAAAATTGCTGTTAGCTGAACCGTCACTTACAGAGCACATCCATTTGATGTCTCCAAAATCCTCTGTATGGCTAAATCTCGTAGAGAACTGGAATTCACTTTGTCATTTAATGGACAGTGAGTGCTCTGAGTGGGCATCGAAGGATGCGTCATACCCAAAAACATATGAATTGATGAAAAAGCTTGGTTGCTAAAAACGCCTAACAACACAATTCACCTGACTTTATTTTCATTACTGAACTATGGGAGCCGACTTTGTGGATATCACTGAATGTGAAGGTTATAAAAATTTGTTGGCTGCAATCGAGCGCGATGAAAAGCGGCAATCCAGGGTGCACGATTTAAGAGGGAAATTAGCCTGGGTTATTGCGAGGGCAGAACATTATGGAGAAAAAACAGGTTTGAATCCCAGCGACATTCTGAATGCCTGGGAGCGTCACCGCAGTTATTGGTATATGAATTATTATCAGGATGCAAATCAACCTGAGATTAAAGATGGAAATGTAAAAGTTTTTGAATCCATCGCTGACGCGAAAGCGTCAATAGGCCAACCTCAATACCGGTGTCCACGCTGTAAGGGTGTTTCATCTGACCCATATAATTGCAACGCCTCAAGCAAGTGCAATTGGACATCTTTTGGTTTATTTGGGGCTATGGGGAAAGGTGTTTACGTCTACATCAAAAAAGAGCTAAGAGGTCAGGAAATGTTCATGCCCCTTGCTTGGGAAAATCAAAAATCAACCGTGGAGAATTTGTAAAATGCCGGTTACCGTTGAGAAAGATGTGGTAGAGCGAATTTGCGATATGCGAGATGGTTTCAAACTTCAGCTGATGAAGGAGGATGATGGCGACATTATCGTCTCGATTTTACCCGTCGATCATCGAATGACGACCAAAGCGGTTCAAATCTGTATGTCTGGAACTCAGAGTCCCAAGACTGGTAAAGCCCTACATGCGTTATTTGAAGCAATGCAACAAGACAGTATTGATTGCCCGCAATAATGAAGGGAATAAAATGGTAAAAATCTATGTAGCAAGCAGGACAGTCTATGCCAATATCTGGTTGCATTTACGCAGTAATTTGCAATCTAGAAATATTGAAATTACTTCAACATGGATTGATGAATCTGGAGAAGGGCAAACTAAAAGCTACGAAGAATTATCTGCTCGGTGCATCGAGGAAATTAGAAGGTCTGATTTATTTATTCTATATTGCAAACCGGGTGATCTGCTGAAAGGGGCTTTGATTGAGGCTGGTGCAGCTTTGGCATTCAATATACCTGTTAGATGCATCGGAAGCTGTGAAAGCTTGAGTAGAGTTTTTATCAAACACCGGCGTTGGGCTACCTTTAATAATTTTGAATCTGCCTTAAAAGATCTTGTGGAAATAAAAGATAAT
>CAIOHY010000411.1 GCA_903858205.1 uncultured Cellvibrio sp. | reverse complement strand
ACAAGGAGGTTAGCGCATGCATCAGAAGGGGCTTAGGCCCCTTTTTTTATTCCCCCCCACTGCCATGTATTTCTCTCTCGACGTTTTTCTCTCCACGTTTCTCTCTCGACGTTTCTCTCTCACCGCTACCCAAGTCCTCATTCTTGTCCGACCAAAACCAGCATATTTGCAATGGTCAAAATCCAGCCCCATTGTGTCGCCTAAACGCAAACCGCTGCTAAAAACCCCAAACACAATATGTAGTCATATCGCACCCATCCATACATGCAAAAAAAGTCTAAGCTTCACGACAAAGTGTCATTTTGGGTATGAGTCACGGGAACACTGGATTTCCCGTAGTTTTACAGGGATTTCGCCACTTCCCCCCAGTTTTTACCGGCCCTGCACACACCTTATCCACAGGTTTTCAAGCTTGCATAAAACCCCTAACCGCATTATCTTGTAGCCCATTCGCGATTTACCCCTAGATATAGATATTGTCGGTATCAACCAACACAATATCCGCTATCGCTCATGGAGCAAATCGTCAAGCAGATTTTTGACCCAATTGAACGTTAATCACAGTCGCTGCGTAAGAAGTCACTGTGATTTGCGGCCAACCTGTCGCTTCAACACACCAGGAAGGCATCAGTAGTATGGGCACAACCGGCTGGCTGCACACCACTATATCTAGTGGTGCCTCAATCAGCATAAAACGGTGTTCTGAACCCTGATTTTAATAATTGAAACCGCTCCAGGCCGGGCGGACAAGCGGGGCAGCAAGATCGCAAGCGCCAGACAATCGCAAATGCTAGTTAGAGCAACACCTTTACCATAGGGCGATGCTTTTTTTGTAAGAACACACAGAACTCACTTCTAATCAGGAATGACCTCACGCGGGAGACGTCTATGCACACTGACATTGAGCAAACCACCAGCACAACCAATATCCAACACGAGATCCACGGCGGCTCATCGAGCCTTACAGCAACAGCGCCGGGGCAATTGCGCGTCATCAAGCGCAACGGAACGGTGGTTCCTTTCGATGCCAGCAAAATCGCCATTGCCATGACCAAGGCGTTTTTGGCGGTAGAGGGTGGTACTGCTGCTGCCTCTACCCGTGTTCATGAAACCGTGAGCAGCCTCACCCAACAAATCACCGCTACCTTCAAGCGCCGTATGCCCTCGGGCGGCACTATTCATATTGAAGAGATTCAGGATCAGGTCGAACTCATTCTGATGCGCTCCGGCGAACAAAAAATCGCACGTGATTACGTGCTCTACCGCGAAGAACACGCCCGCCTGCGCGCCCAAAAACAAGCCGCCTCCCAGCAGCCGGATCCGGATTACCCTGCCCTCAACGTGATTCTGGCCGATGGCTCCCGCGCCCTGCTCGACATTGGCCGTATGCGCACCATCGTGCATGAAGCCTGTGCCGGTTTGGCCGGTGTAGAAGAGAAAGCCATTCTCGATGAAGCCATGCGTAACCTCTATGACGGCGTGGCGGAAAAAGACGTCAACACCTCACTGGTGATCACCGCCCGTACACTGGTAGAAAAAGAGCCTAACTACTCCTTCGTTACCGCTCGCTTGCTGATGGACAAACTGCGCGCTGAAGCCCTGAGCTTCTTTGGTGTAGCGACCTCTGCCACCCAAGCCGAGATGGAAACCTACTACGCGCAAACCCTGCCGCTCTATGTGAAAAAAGGCGTGGAACTGGAGCTGATCTCCCCTGAGCTGCTCAATTTTGATTTGGAAAAACTGGGCAAAGCCCTGATCGCCGAGCGCGATCTGCAGTTCACCTACCTCGGCCTGCAAACCCTGTACGACCGCTACTTCATCCACAGCAACGACACCCGCATCGAACTGCCGCAAATATTCTTTATGCGTGTGGCGATGGGCTTGGCGATTCAGGAAGACAACCGCGAAGACCGCGCGATTGAATTCTATCGCCTGCTGTCTTCGTTCGATTACATGAGCTCTACCCCAACCCTGTTCAACTCCGGCACCCTGCGTCCGCAGTTGTCCTCTTGCTACCTGACCACCGTACCCGATGATCTCCACGGTATTTACGGCGCCATGCAAGACAATGCCATGCTGAGCAAATTCGCTGGCGGTTTGGGTAATGACTGGACGCCAGTACGCGCACTCGGCGCTTACATCAAAGGCACCAACGGTAAATCACAAGGCGTAGTCCCCTTCCTGAAAGTGGCCAACGACACTGCTGTAGCAGTAAACCAAGGCGGCAAGCGCAAAGGCGCTGTGTGTGCTTACTTGGAAACCTGGCATATGGATGTCGAGGAATTCCTTGAGCTGCGCAAAAATACCGGTGATGACCGTCGCCGTACCCACGACATGAACACCGCTAACTGGGTGCCCGATGCCTTCATGAAGCGCGTGTTTGATGACAAAGAGTGGACCCTCTTCTCTCCGAACGATGTACCCGACCTGCACGATTTGTACGGTAAAGCTTTTGAAGAGCGCTACGCGTTTTATGAAGCCCAAGCCGCTGCGGGCAAAATTAAAGTCTTCAAAACCGTGCGCGCACTGGATTTGTGGAGAAAAATGCTGGGCATGCTGTTTGAAACCGGCCACCCATGGATCACCTTCAAAGACCCATGCAACCTGCGCAGCCCGCAGCAGCATGTGGGCGTAGTGCACTCGTCCAACCTGTGCACTGAAATCACCTTGAACACCAAGGCGAATGATGAAATCGCGGTATGTAACCTCGGCTCCATCAACCTTGCGCAACACATTGTGGATGGCAAACTCGATCAAGCAAAGCTTGAAAAAACGGTGAAGACTGCGATCCGTATGCTCGATAACGTGATCGACATTAACTACTACGCCGTTGCGACCTCCAAAGCGTCCAACCTGCGTCACCGTCCTATCGGCCTCGGCATCATGGGCTTCCAGGATGCGCTCTATGAACAACGTATCGCCTACAGCTCACAACAAGCCGTAGATTTCGCCGATACATCTATGGAAGCCGTGAGCTACTACGCGATCAAAGCCTCAAGCGAATTGGCTGCCGAGCGCGGCAAGTACTCAACCTTTGATGGTTCTTTGTGGAGCAAAGGCATTCTGCCAATCGACTCGATTGAACTGCTCGCGCAAAACCGTGGCGAGAATTACATCAAAGTTGACCGCAGCCAAACTTTCGATTGGGCGACTTTGCGTGCGCAAGTGAAATCCCAAGGTATGCGCAACTCCAACGTGATGGCGATTGCACCCACCGCAACCATTTCCAACATCACCGGTGTAACCCAGTCGATTGAACCGACTTACCAAAACCTCTACGTGAAATCTAACCTCTCCGGAGAATTCACCGTAGTCAACCCGCACTTGGTACACGACTTAAAAGCCCGTGGCCTGTGGGATGCGGTAATGGTTAACGATTTGAAATACTACGAAGGCTCACTGCAAAAGATCGACCGCATTCCGGCCGACCTCAAAGCCATCTACGCCACCGCGTTTGAAGTAGAACCCAAGTGGATCGTAGAAGCCGCCAGCCGTCGCCAAAAGTGGATCGACCAAGCGCAAAGCTTGAACCTCTACATCGCGGGCGCTAACGGTAAAAAATTAGACATTACTTACCGCATGGCATGGTTCTCCGGCTTAAAGACGACGTATTACCTGCGTGCCTTGGCTGCAACGACCACTGAGAAATCCACCATTAATACTGGTGCATTGAACGCAGTGTCTTCTGGTGGTGGCGCGAGCGGTTTATCTGCTGCCCCTGTTACCGCAAAACCTGCTGTATCAGAAGTAGAAGCCGCGAGTTTCGCCGAAGCAGCACCAGTGCCATTGGCGTGTTCGATTGATAATCCGGATTGTGAGGCGTGCCAATAAGGCACCGGAAACAAGGGCGCGGCAAGCAGCGCCCCTACATTAAGAACGATGCACCCGTAGGGGCGCTGCTTGCTGCGCCCAAATGACCAAACACCAAGAGGCGCCAATCACCGCGCCCAAACAACCAAACACGTAGGGGCGCCGCTCGCCGCGCCCAACAGAGAGAACGAGGATCACATGCTAAGTTGGGATGAATTCGACAGCGAAGAAGCCGTAAGAGAAACCGCCCGTCAGGACGCGATTAGCAATGCATTGAGCAAAGCTGCGGAGCCAGTGGCGCAACAAACCCAAGCGCAAATTGCGCAGGCACAAGCGACTCAAGTCAGCGCCGCTGCCGATGCACAAGCCGTTAACACCGCGTTTGCTGCCGCCGCCAAAGAAGAAGGCATCAGCCCTGAACTCGCCAAAGCGCGCGCGAGCCTCGCCGCACTTGATCCAGCTCCAGGCCTTGAAGAATTGCAAATGGGCGCAGCCCGTATTCAGGTTGATGAAAAGCGCATGATCAACTGCCGCGCTGACTTGAACCAACTTGTTCCGTT
>CAIOHY010000410.1 GCA_903858205.1 uncultured Cellvibrio sp. | reverse complement strand
CTGTTCACTTCGAACCCGTTTGAGCGCCTGCTGCCCGCTGCCCCGGACGGGCAGGACCTCAACCCCCTGCTGCAGGACCCCGGCATGGTGATCCATCCGCCCATGCTGTACATGGGTTATGTGGGCTTTGTGGTGGCCTTTGCATTTGCCATTGCCGCCCTGCTGGCGGGCCGGCTCGACACAGCATGGGCGCGCTGGTCGCGGCCCTGGACCACCGTGGCCTGGTGTTTTTTGACGGCCGGCATTGCCCTGGGCAGCTTTTGGGCTTACTACGAACTTGGCTGGGGCGGCTGGTGGTTCTGGGACCCAGTAGAAAACGCATCTTTCCTGCCTTGGCTTATCGGCACAGCGTTAATTCATTCGCTCGCCGTAACAGAAAAACGCAGCTTATTTAAAAGTTGGACAATTCTGCTGGCGATTTTCACCTTCTCGTTAAGTTTGTTGGGAACATTTTTGGTTCGCTCCGGCGTACTCACCTCAGTTCACGCTTTCGCGAATGATCCTGAGCGCGGTGTATTTATTCTTGGTTTCTTTCTTGTCGTCGTCGGTGGCTCGTTAACGCTGTTTGCGTTGCGCGCTCCTGTTGTAAAAGGCTCGGCCGGTTTTAACTTGTTATCGCGCGAGACTTTTTTACTCGGCAACAATATTTTGCTCACCATCATTATGATCATGGTGCTACTCGGTACGCTTTATCCTCTGGTTGCAGATGCGCTTAATCTTGGCAAAATTTCTGTTGGCCCACCTTACTTCAATTTATTCTTCTTACCGCTGATGGGTTTGCTGTGTTTGTTGATGGCGTTTGGTCCTCTCTCTAACTGGAAACGAACTGCCGGTAAGCAATTGATCACGCTGTTATGGAAACCCTGGGCGATAAGTCTCGTCATAGCCCTAATATTTCCAGCGGTTTATCGCGACGAATACGAAATTCTTGCGGCAGTCACGGTCTTTATCGCCAGCTGGATAATTACTGCGTTGTTAGCGGATTTGTTTTATCGCTTGCGCAACAGTGAATCGTTTTTTGGTGGGCTTAAAAAGCTGAGTTTAAGTTACTTCGCCATGGTGGTCGCGCATGCTGGTATAGCGGTAACGACTGTCGGTGTAGGCTTAACGAGCCTCTACACCGAACAACGCGATATCCGTATGGAAGTAGGGCAGAAGGTTACTGTTGTAGAGTACGAATTTATTCTCAACAAACTTACCCACATTGACGGGCCAAACTACACTGCGGAAGAAGCACTGATAACGGTGATGCAAGATGGCAAATTCTTGCGTGAAATGAAACCGCAAAAGCGTCGTTATCTCGCTAGTGGCAGCACAATGACAGAAGTGGCATTAGACGTTGGTTTATTCCGCGATCTCTATGTCGCCATGGGCGAACCCTTAACCGAAACAGCTTGGGCGATGCGCGTGCATCTCAAACCTTTTGTGCGTTGGATTTGGTTGGGCGCGTTGATGATGGGCTTTGGTGCCGTGCTCGCCGTTGCCGATAAACGTTATCGCAAAGCCATCAAGCAAGAATCACCAGCAGTAGAAGTTCCCGCAGGAAAATTAGTCAATGAATAAACAGCGTCTATTTTTATTTATTCCGTTAGCCATTTTTGTATTGCTTGGCGTTTTATTCTGGCGTGGCCTCTCGTTAGATCCTAATGAGATGCCCTCCGCTTTGCTGAATAAACCCGTTCCTGCTTTTGAGCTACCCGTAATTTCCGCACCGGAAAATCCTCAAGGTTTGATGACGGCAAATCAGGATATGCTAAAGGGCGAGGTCAGTTTGTTAAATGTGTGGGCGACTTGGTGCCTGCCTTGCAAGCAGGAGTTGCCTTTTTTCAACACCCTGAAAGCGCAGGGCGTAAAAATTTACGGTGTTAATTATAAAGATGACCCGGCAGAGGCACAGCGCTGGCTATCCGAGTTTCATAACCCATTTGTGTTTAGTGTGTTAGATGCGGATGGTCGCTTGGGAGTTAACCTTGGAGTTTTTGGTTATCCCGAGACCTATGTTGTCGATAAACAAGGCGTAATTCGTTACAAACACATAGGCGAAATGGACGCCCAAATTTGGGAAAAAACAATTAAACCCATATTTGATAGCCTGAACTAATTTTTCCGCAGAACATTCCCGCAACACCATAACGGGATTTGATCAAGATCAAATCCCGTTTTCCCCTCCCGCGTAAACTGAACCCATCAAGTAAAAACGCGGAGGTTCCCATGTATATCGATTCAATTGTTCTTTATGGCTTGGTAATAGTGACATTAACCTGCACCATGATCACTTACGTAGGCTTCTACGCTTACAAACATATTAAAGAAGATGCTGCAAAAGCGAATCAGGGGATAAACAACAAAGCTGCATAGTTTGTATTTTCAACCAAGGTAAATTCCACAAAGGCTCCTTATGGGGCCTTTGTCTTTTCTATGTGTTATGTTTTACATTTGTATTTTGTAGCGTTGGCTCGCAAACGAAATTCCTTTGATCCAACAGGGGAATCCACAAATAGAACCTAATTACTCGTTGATTCAAACCTTTAAGCACAAATAGGCTCTGCTCCTTGCGACCGGATTTAATCATTAGGGAGGGGCGGTGATCGGAAATCGAAGCGGATAAAAGATCAAGGAGTGTAACCCCTTGATCTTGATTCATGGTTCAATCTTTGATCGCAGGTTTAAATTCTTGTCGCGCTCGTTAAATGGGCAGCTTTTGATACTCTCAAATGGCGACCTGCTAGCACTATCAGTCCTATGATAAAAAGCAATAAATTTCCCGGCTCAGGAACTACCGACAGATTAGTTTCGCCATCAGTGCCGTACCAGTACTGGTATTTAAGTGTGTATTGCCCAAGGTCATTGATATAAATATCGAGTGGATCAAGGGCTAGATAATTGCCATTTTGCTTCGCCAATATTATGCCTCGATACCAGAAGGAGTCTTTTTTTGCGAACATAATATTCTGTGAAGAATAGGTGTATTGTGCTGCATCTGTTATTTCTAGGTTGCTAGTGAAGCCATCGTAGGTGTCATAAGGTTGAAACCAAACACTGCTGTCTACCACATTGGCGAACTGGGTCTCGGGTCTAAAAAAAGTATTTGCAGGACTGGAATACTCACCATTGTATAGATAGCCAAAATCCAAATTTGCGCGACTCCAACCAATCCCTGTCTCACCAACTACGATGCCG
>CAIOHY010000409.1 GCA_903858205.1 uncultured Cellvibrio sp. | reverse complement strand
GATTTATTTTATTGGCGTATTCTCGCTGTTGATTATTGTGGTGTCTGGTTTATTTGTGGGCATGGTGTTGGGCTTGCAAATGTACGACACCCTTGAGCGTTTCGGTTCTGGCGATGGTGTTGGAATGGTGGTTGCCCTGGCGCTCGTGCGTGAATTGGGGCCGGTGTTGTCCGCGTTATTATTTTCCAGTCGCGCAGGTTCAGCGGTCACGGCCGAAATTGGTTTGATGAAGGCAACAGAGCAATTAAACGCACTGGAGATGATGGCGATTCAACCCCTCGCGCGAGTGATAGCGCCACGCTTTTGGGCCGGTGTTATTTCATTGCCATTGCTCAATGTCATTTTCTGTGCGCTGGGAATTTTTGGCGGCTATTTGGTCGCGGTCAAATTGTTAGGCGTGGATGCGGGCACCTTTTGGTCGCAAATGCAAAACGCGGTAGATTTTCGTCAGGACGTGGTGAATGGCGTTATCAAGAGTGTAATTTTTGCAGTGGCGGTCAGCTTGATTGCCGTGTTTGAAGGTTATTCCGCTGTGCCTACAGCAGAAGGCGTTTCGCGCGCGACAACACGCACGGTGGTGGTGTCCGCATTAGTGGTGTTAGCACTGGACTTTGTGTTGACCGCATTTATGTTCAGAGGATTTTGATAATGAATCGCACACTCGTCGATTTGTGGGTCGGTTTTTTTGTGGCGCTCGGGCTGGCCGCTATTGTTTTTTTGGCATTAAAGGTGGCAAACCAATCCAGTTTCCGCGCTGCGCCCAGTTATGAAGTGCATGCCTATTTTACCAATATCGGCGGATTAAAACTGCGCTCGCCGGTAAAGAGTGCAGGGGTGGTCGTGGGGCGTGTCACGGACATTCAATTGGATACCACTAATTACCAAGCCAAAGTCAGCATGGCGGTTGAGCAGCGGTATGCATTCAGTAGCGATTCTTCTGCAAGCATTATTACGTCAGGTTTATTAGGCGAGCAATATATCGGTTTGGATGTTGGATCAGAAGAGCAGATGTTAGCAGGAGGGGACACCATAGAATTTACCTCGTCTGCGCTCTTGTTGGAAAAATTGATTGGGGCTCTTGCGCTCAATAAGGCAAGTCTTAATGACGAGACAACGAATTCTACAGAGGCTAATGGCGATGAAGAACATGACGATGAAAAGCACGATGAAAAACACGATGAAAAATAGCAAGATAAATAAATTCCAGCAGTACTTTTTTCTTATGGTTATGGGCTTAGTGTTTGTGCCATTGTTTGTTCAGGCTCAAACTGCAACCACTGATCAAACGGCTGATCCTGCACCGGTGATGAGAGCGGCTATCGAAGATGTGTTAGCGCAGTTAAAAGCGCATGAAACTCTTTATCAGACAGATCCGGAACAACTGCGCGCTATAGTCGCTCAATCAGCGCTACCCAATTTGTACATTAACCGTATGGCGCAGCTAGCGTTGGCAAAACACTGGCGCAGTGCGAGTGTGCAACAGCGTGAAATTTATGTGCGCGAGTTTCAGCGCTATTTAATTCGGACTTACACCACAACACTTTACCTTTATCGCAATACCTCGCCGGAGATGCTGGGCGGAAAGAATAAAGGCGATAACAAAAGTACGCTAAAAATCCGTGTGAAGAATGATCGCGGTGAACCGGTAATCTTATTTTTGCGGCTGGAGATTCATAATGGTATTTGGAAAATTGTGGATATTAATGTAGAGGGCGTCAGCTTGGTTATCACCGCCCGGGGAATATTTGATGAAGAGATTAATCAAATAGGCATTGATGCTTTTTTGAAAAGTATGACTGCGCAAAATGACAAAGCGGCACTGAATAAAAATGAATGAGTTATCGCTGAATCACGGTGTTATCTACCTGCGGGGCGAGGTGAAATTTCTAACGGTGACGCGTCTGAGTCAGCAGTTGTGTGAATTAATGCAGCCCAATGTACATGCATTGGACTGTAGCGGCGTGACCCAAGTGGATTCTTCCATCCTCGCTTTGCTATTAGTCGCACTAAAACGCGCTAAAAAAACACATGTAAATTTCAGCCTTAAGGAACTACCAGAGGCGGTCAACAAACTGGTCACGCTCTATGATCTGGAAGCGCTTGTGGCGGCGACTGAGCCGCGGCCTCTATAACGCCTGAATAATGTGTACACGCAGGCTTGATGTTTAACGTTACCTAAATCTTCCGCATCCTCCTCATCTACATCCTCATCATCGAGAGTTCACTAGGCTAACCGCAGGCTTGATTGTGAAGTGAAAAAGTCACAGCCCACGCGGTATTTCATTACAGCTGACCCAGCCCCCGCCACGTAAAGTGAACACAGCCTAAAGGATTACTTGGGCCGTATCTCAACCTCAATCGATAAAGGAACTTATTATGAAACTCTCTTCATTTGCTTCTCATCCCCTCACTTTAGCAATTAGTCTGATCGGCACCTTGGCTGCGTTTGGAGCGAGTGCCCAAACGGCGGGTACGCCGGTGGAGTCCACAAAAATTGCGGTGATTGGCGGTGCTAAATATTCATTCAGTAAAATTATTGATGCTCAGGGCGAATTGAAAACACAAATTCTTAATCCTGATGGCAAAGTCATTTCCGAGCGCGAAGTTCCTGTGGTGAAGGCTGAAAAATTTGATCCGCGCGTCGTTAAGTGGGTTAAAGAAACGCTTCGTCAAGGTAACTACAGCGCAACGCTCAGTGTAGACATAGCCCTGAATCTGGGTGTGAGCCTGCCTGTGCCTGTTGAAACAGGCGTTGGTGAAATTCGCAATGGCGAGGTAGCGAGTGGCCTGGTGAATGGCCGCGAACTTGGCGCAAAAGAATTAAATCAATACGGTGATACCAGCGCAGAAACATTGCGCAAGCTACAGCGCGAAGCCAACCTTCAGCGCGGTGCAGCCTTACAGCGCTGGGCCGAGGCCAATAAAATTAGTGATGCCAAAGGCGTGCGTGAAGCACTCGCGCGCGGCGAAGAAGGGCTTAGTGTGCGCTTGACCGCCGATGCGCTCGCGCGATTGATTAATAGTAATGACAGTGTAATTGCCGGGGTTGAGCCCACCGCAGTAGCGAAAGATGATATCAACGCGGCGATGGACGCAACCAATATCACCAATTGGGCGTTGCCTTTTACTGGCACTCGCGGTGATGGGATTGGTATCTATATGACCGAAAGCGGGTGCGCGGATGAATCCCGCATCACCAATTATGATCGCTTGGCCGGTTCTGAAACTGATCACTCCCGCAATGTTGGTGCGATTATTCGCAGCGTATCGCCCAACGCATTTTTGTATTGTCGCGGCAGCGCCGTGCTTCCCAATGACAGCGATTTGGATGGCGTAGGAGGCAATGATCCCATTTACATTACAACGCGCTCCAACGGTGATGCCTCGAGTAATAATTACGGCACCACTGACCGCAGTTGGGACAACTACAGCTATGACAACAGCCTCGCCATGTTCAACAGCGCGGGAAATTCTGGTGGATCAACCGGCAGTATTTCCACACCGGGCAAAGGCTTGAATATAGTTGCCGTTGGTAACTACAACGATTCCACCAGTGGCATTAACAGTGGCTCCTCATTTACTGATCCTAGCATTGGCAACAATAAGCCGGAGCTGTCAGCGCCGGGCACCAGCATCGCTGCCGGCGGCTTTACCATGACCGGTACCAGTATGTCTTGCCCGCATGCTGCTGCTTTTACTGCCGATATGATGAGTTCTTCAACCTATTTGAAATATCGCCCCTATTTGGCCAAGGCAAAAATACTCGCCGGCGCTACTGATTCCATCAGCGGCGGTTTCGATAAAGTCGGTTTGGGCGGTATTGATTTTCTGAGTGCGCAGTATTCCGGCTATTGGGCGTGGTGGAGCGGAAACAATAGTTCCTGGACTACCTTTGACAAAGATGATGGCAGTAGCGATGGCTATGTCACCACGCGAATCTACATTTCGAGCAGCTTCAAAAAAGCGCGGGTTGCATTGGCCTGGATGAATCGCGGTAGCTACACCTACGACAACCGCACTAACGCGCACGCGATAGGTCTGGATCTTGATATGAGAGTCTATGCGCCTAACGGCAGTTTGGTAGGTGGCTCCTACTCGTGGGATAACTCTTTTGAATACGTCAATTTCACCCCCAGCCAGTCGGGTTATTACACCGTGAAAATCAATCGTTTTGCTAATCGCGATACCAGTTCAGCTTTGCGCATGGGGCTTTACACTAATTATTACAATTGATGTAACCATTTCTTATATCTGGCTGAGGCAGACCTGAAGCCGCTCGATAACATCGGGCGGCTTTTTTCGTTTAGGTTGTTCTGGACGAAGGAATCGCAGGTCATTTCAGCGCTTGCGGCGGTTATCCCAAACAAGGTTTGGCGGCACTTGGCTGAATTTCTTCTACACTTGGACTTGTGCGAGAGGCGCAGTACCCCTTGGTATAGTGACTTCTGGCTTGTGGCGATTGACCTTCAAATAACGGGTAAGGTATCGGCTTATAAATCAAGTGTGTGGATGGTTTTATGTATGTCGCCTAATCAGCACTCATTCGTCTCGAATGACACCTTGTCTGTGTGGAATCCATTGCAGGTGGGTGCCTACGCGGACTACCTCGTCCTTTTGTCTGCGCACAATCCGGTTATTGTGGTTGACGACATTCTTGCGCAGGATGGGGAGTTGTTGCTTGCGCAGGCGAGTTTACTTAACCAAAAAAGTATCGCATCGCTAAAAAATAAAACCCTCGCCCGGCCTCTGGTCGATTCTATTCGGATCGAAAAAACGATTACGGCTGCTGATTTATTACAGCATTTACTGGATACGATTCGCTCGACTGAATATTTTCAATCCATGGTGGAGCGTAAACAGCCGCTGACTTCACTTGAGCCTGTTTGCGAGGTTTTGTCGCAATTACCTTTGGTGCAGCAGTTTTTAACGGTGATGGCGGCGCAGATGAATGACCTCTACCAGCGCACGCTGTGTGTAAGTTTGTGGTCGCTGTATATCGCACAAGAAATGCGTTTGCCTGCACAAGATTGCGGAGAGATTTTTTGGGCCGCAATTACTCACGATCTGGGGATGATGCATGTCAATCCACAAATTCTTTATAAAACGGGAGATTTGTCGGCGAGTGAGTGGCGGCACCTGCAAAGCCATGTTGAGATATCGGGCAAACTTTTAGCTGATATGCCCGGGATATCACCCACTATTCTTACGGCGGTTCTTGAACATCACGAACGCTGTGATGCTACAGGCTATCCGTCGGCGAAAGTGGAAAGTGAGCTATCTATACCTGGGCAAATTCTCGCGGTTGCTGATGCGATTGTTGGTATTTATTTCAATCGCTTCAAAGCACAAGGCCGGCGTTGGCGCGAAGTGATTCCGGTATTGGAAATGAACCGCGCTGCCTATTTGTATCGCAGCTGCGATATTGTCACGGCAATGATTTTACGAAGTGAGCTGCCGCTGCCGAATGTAGTCAGCGGTAGTGGCGTCCCCGAATTTGCCGAGCGCATGCTGCAAGAAAATCTGCATTTGCAAAATTGGTTTACACAGTTGCGCGAGTGTTTGACCTCAGTAGGTTACACGCATGGTGATCGCAAATTGCATGCGTTACAGAATGTGGTCTTGCATATTGCGACAACATTTAAAGGCAGCTTTTTGTTTAAAGAAGATTTGCGCGAGTCACTGGAATCTATGGCTGGCGACGAGGCAAATGCAATCAGTAAGGTGGTTGCCGATGCGTCGCTCATGCAACAAGAAATGGCGTTCCATTTGCACCGGTTAAGTAGAATGATGCAAATGTATATTTCATCGGGCGAGGGTAAGGATCCAAAAATCAACAAGCGTTTACAGGGAGGCTTTACAAAAATCAGCGGCTATATTGGACGATCAAATTAAGCGTTTCAGCTTAAAAGTTTCAGCTTAAAATTTCCAATAGGCCGCATGCTTGATTTTTTTTCCGTGCATTATTGCTGATGCCAAAATGGTTGGCCAATTGTGGGTGTGCTCGGGCTTGCAGTCTGCCGCTTTTGCATCAACCCCGCTTTATAGGCTTTTCTTCCTGCATCAATCGCATCGCCAAAGGCTTCTGCCATCATGGGTGGATTGAGTGCTTTGGCTACCGCAGTATTTAATAAAATGCCGTCAAAACCCATTTCCATCGCTTCGGCCGCTTGCGATGGCGCACCAAGCCCGGCATCGATAATCATAGGTACATCTTTAATTCGCTCGCGTAGGGTGCGCAAATTGTAGCGATTCAATAAACCCTGGCCGGTGCCAATAGGCGCGCCCCAGGGCATAAGCACTTCGCAGCCGACATCGAGCAAACGTTTGCACAGGATTAAATCGTCGGTGCAATAGGGCAATACTTTAAAGCCTTTTTTGATCAATATTTCCGATGCCTCAACCAATCCAAATGGATCGGGTTGTAAATTGTAGTCATCGCCAATGACTTCCAATTTTATCCAGTCTGTATCAAAAATTTCACGCGACATTTCCGCAAGCGTTACGGCTTCTTTTACCGATTTACAACCGGCAGTATTCGGCAATAAACGGCAGCCACTTTCTTGAATAAATTGCCAGATTGCATCGCCATCGCGATTGGCTGGATTTTGGCGGCGCAAGCCGAGGGTGACGATTTCGCAACGCGATTGAATAATCGAGTCGCGCATTAATTGTGGCGATGCGTAAAGTGCAGTGCCTAACAAAAATCGGCTGGAAAATGTCTCGCCGTAGAGCGTGAAATCTTTTTCGGGTTTGTTATAGCTCATATCAACCTCCGCCCACCGGTTTGACGATATCGATTTGATCGCCGTTGAGTAATTCTCGCTCAGCATAGGTTGAGCGGGGTACAAATTCGCCATTGATGGCTACGGCGATTTTACTATCACCATAGCTCCATTGTTGTAATGCATCGCTAAGCAATGTGTTGGCTGCCAGCGATACACTTTCATTGTTTACACTTAATTCAATTGTCATAAGCGTGTGCTTTTCTAGTGTTGATTCAACAGGTCAGAAAAAATCGGTTCCGGTTTGTTAAAAATATGCGCAAGCACATTTTCAACTACGGCGGGTGCTAACAGATAGCCGTGACGAAATAATCCGTTGGCGGTAATTAACCCCTCATTAATTGTCACCTTGGGTAAGTTATTCATAAATGCCGGGCGCAAATTGGTATCCATTTCAATAATGCGCGCTTCCGCAAATGCAGGTGATAGCGTGTAGAGCGCACTGCTTAATTCCAGATTGGATTGGATTGTCACTGGCGAGCGGTCTTCGCTTTCGATTTGGGTCGCGCCGATGATAAAACGGTGATTGGGTTTGGGAACCACGTACAGTTGGTAGCGCGGATGCATCAAACGCACCGGACGCTGCAAATGGATTTCTTTGGTTTCCACATGCAAGGTTTCGCCACGCACGCCGCGTAAATTACGCAATTGTTGTTTGGCTCCCAGCCCACGGCAATCAATCACCACATCAAAATGTTCTTCGCTGCTATCGGTAACAATCTTTCCTGGGAATACCTCGACTGAGGTGAGCTCGCGGATCGTCGTACCGAGTTTCAATAATTCATCGCCAATTAAACGCAAAAACTCGCGGTTATTCACATGGCCTTCTTCACGCAAAAAAAGTCCGCTATGAAAATTGGAGTGCAAATCTGGTTCAAGTTGATGGATGTCGTGCTGGTTAACCCGTTGGTAGCCATTGCAGCCGGGTAAGATGAAACCAAGTTCGCGCTCAAATTGTTCGAGTTCACTTGTATCTTGTTGATGCGCAACCACGAGGCTGCCGTTACTAAAAAACAGTGGTGCTTCAGTCGCGGGTAATTGCGTAAACCATGCGGGCCAATGTTTCAGTGCAAAAATGCCCATGCGGTAAACACCTTCGTCAGACACAACCGCTTCGCTCAGTGGCGCGACCATACCGGCTGCAGTGAACGCCGCAGCGCGAATAGTTTGTGGTGTATCCGGCGTAAAACTGCCCGCTTCAAATAAAGTGATATTGATTCCAGCGCGCTGCAATTGCCACGCGAGCAAACGCCCGAGCAAACCGGCACCGGCGATAGCAATTGTTTGGGGTAGCTTGTGGTTTGTCACATTGCCTCGGGATTTTGAGGCGGAGGGCAGGGAATAGCCGCAGCTATCAACCTTGTTCCCTCCGCAGGTATTAGCCTGTTCAGGTTCTACGGATTGGGCCGAACCCATCTCAGCCTTCGTGCAGACAATGTCTACCAAGGCGCTCCGACAAGAAAGTGGCCAATATACTGGCCGTTAAATTACTTCGCAATCTATACGCTGTTTATTTACTAACAGACTCAACGCGACACAAAAATTCCCCCTGCGCAACTCGCGCATTAAGCGGCATGCCTGGTTTTACCTGATCGCTGCTGGTAATTACTTTGTGGGTTTGCGCATCGGTAATTAATCCATAGCCGCGCTCAAGGGTGCTTAGTGGGTTCAGCGTATTTAACATGCGCACTGCTTCGCCAAGCGCTTGTTGTTTGCGCTCGATAATCCGGTATTGCGCTTTCTGCAAGCGTTGCTGGTGAGACGCAACCCGCTCGTTCAGTTGTCGCAAACGCACTTGCGGGTGATGCGCCTGCTGGCGAATCTGCAATTGTTGGATGCGGTTTTTGTAGTCGCCCAATAAATTTTTAATGTGATTTTTCAAGCGCAGTTCAAGATTATCCAGCCGCTGCGACTGCTGTTCCAATCGCTCACGGGGATGGCGCAAACGCTGGCGCAGATTGTGTAAATGTTTCTGCCACTGCTGGAGTCGGCGCAGCATGGCTTCTTCAAGCAGCACTTCAAAACCGATAAATTTATCGAGCCAGTCATCGCCATCGGGCACCAAAAGCTCTGCGGCAGCGGAAGGAGTGGGTGCGCGCAGGTCGGCGATAAAATCGGCGATGGTGAAATCCACTTCGTGACCAACGGCGCTGACAATGGGTAATTCGCTGTTAAAGATCGCGCGGGCGACTATCTCCTCGTTAAATGACCAGAGGTCTTCCATCGAACCGCCGCCCCGGGTGAGCAGGAGTACATCAAACAAACCGGCGCGATTGGCGAGATCAATGGCTTTCACGATCTGTGGCGCTGACTCTTTGCCTTGTACAGCAACGGGAATAACCGTTACTGGGATGCCGGGGAAACGGCGTTCCAGCACGCTCAATACATCGTGAATCGCGGCGCCGGTGGGTGAGGTGATGACGCCAATATGCTTGGGCAAGCTGGGCAGCGCTTTTTTGTGCGCCTCATTAAACAATCCCTCTTGGGACAGTTTGTGTTTGAGTTCATCAAACGCGCGTTGCAGGGCTCCGCTACCGGCTTCTTCCATATGCTCGGCAATGATTTGGTAATCGCCGCGCCCCTCGTAAAGGCTGACTCTTGCCCGCAATAACACATGTTGCCCTTGCTGCGGTTTGAAGCGCACCAGCATATTGCGGTTGCGGAACATGCAGCAGCGCACCTGGGCTTGGTCATCTTTGAGGGTGAAATACCAGTGTCCAGACGAGGGAATGGACACATTGGAAAGCTCGCCTTCTACCCATAAAAGGGGTAGATGCGTCTCCAATAATTGCCGAGCTTGGCGATTAAGCTGGCTAACACTGAAGATTTCACGCTCGGGTGTTTTGCTAAACAGGTCGGTAGTCATAGGCGCATTCTAGGGTAAGCAGGCGCGAGGGGATAGCCTCAGCTTCACCGTTAAACACTAGATGTTGTGGTTTCTGGTTTACCCGAGGCGCCCAAGTGGCTATACTTTCGCGTTTATTTTTCCCTGCTTTGAGGTTGGTTGGTATGTTGCGGATTGCTGAAGAAGCCCTCACGTTTGACGATGTTCTGTTGGTGCCCGGTTATTCCGATGTGACCCCCAAAGACGTGTCCCTGAAAACCCAGTTGACGCGCAAGATTCAGCTAAACATTCCTCTTATCTCAGCCGCGATGGATACCGTTACCGAAGCGCGTTTGGCGATTGCTATCGCACAGGAAGGCGGCATTGGCATAATCCACAAAAGCATGACGATTGAGCAGCAAGCTGCTGAAGTTCGTGCGGTGAAAAAATTTGAAGCCGGTGTGGTGAAAGATCCAATCACTATCGACGCTAGCGCCACTATTCGCGATTTGATCGCGCTGACTCGCAAAAACAATATCTCCGGTGTGCCGGTACTGAGCAAAGGCGATCTGGTTGGTATTGTGACTGGCCGCGACGTGCGTTTTGAAACCAATCTGGATGCCAGCGTTTCCAGCATCATGACCCCGAAAGAGCAGTTGGTTACTGTTAAAGAAGGCGTGTCTGCCGAAGAAGTGCGCAATCTGTTGCACAAGCATCGCATTGAGAAAGTGTTGGTGGTAAACGATGCGTTTGAATTGCGCGGTCTGATTACCGTAAAAGATATTAACAAAGCCGAAAAATACCCTAGCGCGTCCAAAGATCCTGAAGGTCGTCTGCGTGTGGGTGCGAGTGTTGGCACCAGCCGCGATACCGATGCCCGCGTTGATGCATTGGTTGAGGCCGGTGTGGATGTGTTGGTGGTGGATACCGCTCACGGTCACTCCAAAAATGTTTTGGATCGCGTGCGTGCGATCAAAACCAAGTATCCCGATGTACAAGTCATCGGCGGCAATATCGCTACCGGCGCTGCAGCGCTCGCGTTAGTTGAGGCTGGTGCAGACGCCGTAAAAGTCGGTATCGGCCCCGGTTCAATTTGTACAACCCGTATCGTCAGCGGTGTGGGTGTTCCGCAAATTTCTGCAATCGCCAATGTGGTTGCTGCGCTAAAAGGCACAGGTGTACCGGCGATTGCTGATGGTGGTATTCGCTACTCAGGTGATATCGCCAAAGCAATCGTTGCAGGTGCTCACGCCGTCATGATGGGTTCCATGTTTGCCGGTACGGAAGAAGCGCCGGGTGAAGTGGAATTATTCCAAGGTCGTACTTACAAGGCTTATCGCGGCATGGGTTCATTAGGTGCTATGGCGCAAACCTCTGGCTCAAGCGACCGTTATTTTCACGATGCCAGCCAGGGCGCAGAGAAACTTGTCCCCGAAGGTATTGAAGGCCGTGTGCCATACAAAGGTTCATTGACGGCGATCGTGCATCAAATGATGGGCGGTGTGCGTTCTGCGATGGGCTACACCGGTTGTTCAGATTTGGAAACCATGCGCACCAAACCGGAATTTGTACGTGTGACCTCTGCCGGTATGGGCGAGAGCCATGTGCACGACGTGCAGATCACCAAAGAAGCACCCAATTATCCGGTAGGTGGTGGGCGTTAACCACGAGGCTGTTTGGTGCTAACAAAAACTCGGGTAATGCCCGAGTTTTTCGTTTAAACAGAATCCATTTTATTTTTTCCATTTTTCGATTTTCATTTTACTTTTTGAGCAGGAACCAGCATGTCTCACGATATTCACGCACAGCGAATTCTTATTCTCGATTTCGGTTCACAGTACACTCAATTGATTGCACGCCGCGTGCGTGAGATTGGTGTCTTTTCAGAAATTCGCGCTTGGGATATGAGCGAAGAAGAAATTCGCGCATATAACCCCAAGGGAATTATTCTCGCTGGCAGCCCTGAATCAACCACTGAAGTAGGTTCGCCGCGCGCACCGGAAGTGGTGTTTAATTTAGGTGTTCCTGTATTTGGCATTTGTTACGGTATGCAAACCATGGCCATGCAAATGGGTGGTTTGGTTGAAGGTTCAAACATTCGTGAATTTGGTTACGCGCAAATTAAAGTGAATGGTGACTCTTCACTGTTTAAAGATATTAAAGATCACGTTGATCAAGACGGCAGTGCTTTGTTGGATGTATGGATGAGCCACGGCGACAAAGTAACAAAAATGCCGGAAGGGTTCAGCTTGATGGCGTCGACGCCTTCATGCCCGATTGCCGGTATGTACAACGAGGCTAAACAATTCTACGGCGTGCAATTTCATCCAGAAGTGACGCACACCTTGCAAGGCAAACGCATTTTTGAACACTTTGTATTGCAAGCCTGTGCCTGCGAGCCGCTCTGGACGCCCGCAAACATTGTTGAAGATGCACTGAAAAAAGTGCGCGAGCAAGTCGGCACCGACAAAGTATTGCTGGGTCTTTCTGGCGGCGTGGATTCATCCGTTGTTGCTGCGCTGTTGCATAAAGCGATTGGCTCACAACTGACCTGTGTGTTTGTTGATAACGGTTTGTTGCGCAAAAATGAAGGCGACCAAGTAATGGATATGTTCGCCAAAAATATGGGCGTAACGGTTATCCGCGCCGATGCGCAAGACCAATTTTTAAATAAATTGAAAGGCGAAAACGATCCTGAGAAAAAACGTAAAATCATTGGCGGTACTTTTATCGATGTATTTGATGCAGAAGCAACAAAACTCAAAGATGTTAAGTGGTTAGCGCAGGGTACGATTTATCCGGATGTGATTGAATCTGCTGCTGCTAAAACTGGTAAAGCGCACGTGATTAAATCCCATCACAATGTTGGCGGTTTGCCCGATGACATGGCGTTCAAGTTGGTTGAACCACTGCGCGAATTATTTAAAGACGAAGTGCGTGCGATAGGTTTGGAATTGGGCTTGCCTTACGATATGGTTTATCGTCATCCGTTCCCTGGCCCAGGTTTAGGCGTGCGCATCCTCGGTGAAGTGAAAAAAGAGTACGCGGATATTTTGCGTGAAGCGGATGCCATCTTTTTGGAAGAGTTGCATGCGTCTGGCTGGTATCACAAAACCTCACAGGCTTTTGCAGTGTTCCTTCCGGTGAAATCCGTTGGTGTAGTGGGCGATGGGCGCCGCTATGAGTGGGTAATCTCACTGCGCGCTGTTGAAACCGTAGATTTTATGACTGCACGTTGGGCGCATCTTCCTTACGAATTGTTGGAAAAAGTGTCTGGCCGTATCATCAATGAAATTTCTGGTGTGTCGCGCGTTTGCTACGATGTGTCAAGCAAGCCGCCAGCAACGATCGAATGGGAATAAGGTTTGACGGATTTTTTTGCGGCACAAGGAAGTGCGTGTTTGTTTGCGGTTGTGAGTTATTCCTCTAATAAGGCAACAAATACAGCGAGACGCCGACTATATGCGCCACACCTCTGGAACTGATCCTTACCTATCTCTTAATAGCATCTCAACCTTTTTATTTTTTGTTTGTTCTGTTTTTTTTGTTAGTTTTGCCTCTGCGCAAACAGAAATTGCTTCCGCGAATGACTCTGTTGTTAGTAGCCTAACGAGTAGTGTTTCTACTGCGAGCGATAATGCGCAAACATCGTCCGTTAACAGCTTACCGGTTTTAGCACCTGAAGTTTCTTCAGCAGCTGCATCTGTCTCCTCCGAGAATGTCGCTTTGCTTGCGATTGCTGAAAGTTCGCTCGCGCCAATAACAGCGGATACATCCACAGCATCTTCAGCGGCGGCAACCAGTTCTTCTTCTGCAGCCAGTGATCCTTTATCGGCGAGTGCGACAAGTGCGTCATCCACCAGTAGTGATTCGTTTGAAGTCAGTTCATCGATTGTCGCATCCGTTAGCAGTGAGGCATCAAGCTCGGGTTTCGATTCTTCGGTAGCGCCCACAACACCTTTATCGCTCTCAAAATTTATTTTGGATACAGAGATAAAACCGGGCACTGCAGTACGCTTGACCTGGAATTCCGAGGCAGCTGTTGGTGGATTTAGTGAAGCAACGCCTATCATCGTAGTGAATGGTTCTACTCCGGGAAAAACCTTGTGTTTAACCGGTGCTGTTCATGGCGATGAATTAATCGGAATTGAAATGGTTCGCCGCGTTGTGTTTGATATAGATCCAACCAAATTAACGGGCACCATCATTGGTGTGCCTGTTGCGAATATTATGGGGTTTCGTCGCAACTCGCGTTATTTGCCAGATCGCCGCGATTGGAACCGCTACTTTCCCGGTAACACTCGCGGTAGTTCCGCGTCGCGTTTAGCGCATTCATTTTTTACCAAAATAATTATGCATTGTGATTCGTTGGTGGATTTGCACACCGGCTCATTCCATCGCACTAATTTGCCACAACTGCGTGCAGATCTTACGGATGAAAATGTTGCGCGCTTGGCGCAAAGTTTCGGTGTGATTGCTGTGTTAAATTCCCGTGGCAACCCCAATTCGCTGCGCGCCGCTGCAGTGCGTGCAGGAATTCCCGCCGTAACCCTTGAGGCGGGCGAACCCATGGCAATGCAGCGTGAAGTTGTGGAAGAGGGTGTAGTTTCCCGGCAGGTGGTCGCGGAGGTGTGCGATCGCCTTGCGCTCGGCGTCGTTGACCGGCTCTCCGACCGGAATGACGGTGGCCATCACGACTCCTCGAGG
>CAIOHY010000408.1 GCA_903858205.1 uncultured Cellvibrio sp. | reverse complement strand
TTCACCTGGGTACTGGGCGCAGTAATGCGGTAAGGCAATTTATTGCCTTGCGCGTCGGTCACTACTAAATCATTTAATTGCGCATCCGCGCTGTAGCGATAAATATCGTGCGTCAGTGTCGTTTGCACGTAAGTGCCGGGCGTTTCGTTTATTTGGTAAACGGGGATGACTTCGGCGTTGGCCGTCATACCCAGCAAACAAGACAATAATAGAAAACGTTTTTTGATGACTTGCATGGCTAACTCCACAATCAAACCTCTTCATCTGTTGTTGATTTCGCCTTCGCCGGAATTGGCGATAAATAACCAATCAACAACATCAAACCGCCGACAACCATAAACGAAACGATGCGCGCGAGTGTGCCTGTGCCCGTTAGGTCTTTGGTGAACAATTTTAATAACACCAAACCCAACAAACCCGCGCCGAGCATCCAGAGTTTGCGTTCTTGCCAGCGGCGCGAGAGATTCATGATGACTAATGCGCAAATCGCCCACAGGATCGAGAGCGCCATTTGTACGACGACGGAATCCCACATCATATGGGATACGTATTCCACATCGGCGTATTGGTGAATGGCGCGTAGCAAAACAACATTAATCCACGCAAAACCCAATAAACCTACAACACCATAACGCAACTCTGGCGGCGCAGAATGCAAACCAATGAAGCCACGCTTAATCGCGTAGGCAAAAATAATCAGCACCGCTGCTTGCGCTAAATCGAGCGGATTCAACACAGGTAAATAGAATTGGTCGGTAATTCCAGAATAGTGACAGGCATAAATAAACCAGAGCAATAATCCAAACAATAATGGTGCGGGAATTAAATTTTTGTAATCGGCTGGATAATTCGCAAACGGCCAAATGGATTTATTGGTGAGATTCAACAACGCAATTAAAGGCACCACCAAACAAGCGAACCACAATACCGCAGCGCTTGTGCCCTGCCAATTAAGCTCGTTTTGCCAATGGCTCGCTTCCCAGTACACAAGGCTAAACAAAAACCACGCCGTCAATACATGGAACACACTGAGCAAGCCGCAAGAAGTGCTTTCCCGTTGGCGCCACAAAAAGCGATATTGCACTGCGACAAATGCTAACAGCGCAAGCAAACCCCAACCTTGCGATGGGTAAACGTCATAACCGATAAACAAGCCTTCGCCAAAATTATTCATGGCCAGTACACAGGTTAATGGCAACAACCAGAAACCGACACGCGCCAATTGTGGCCATTGTACTTTTGCACTCAGCAGTACCAACGCAGCCACCGAACCGGCGAAAAATACCATTAGCGACGGGAAATGTTGCTCGCCGGGGATATGCTTTTCTATCTCGATATAACCGGCCAACAACCACCAAACCCAACCGATCATTAAGGTGAGCTGTGCAAGAGGTTTTTCAAATCGCTTACTGTTATCCACAAAACGCGTGAGCAAATAGGAAATACATAAAGCCGACGAAGCCAAAATTAGCAGACTAATAAAATCGCCAGCGATTAACGGAATCGCACCTGCATCTATGCCGTGAATGATCAAGGAAAATGCTGCTGCGATATGCAATAAATAACCGGCAATACGCGGCAATAAACGCTGCTGGCGCAAACCGACCCAGATCAAACCGGTTGCCTCCAGTGCCCAAGTGGCCGATGTCCATTGCGCATCCAACGCGAGTGGGATTGTTAGAGTTGCAAAGGTAACGCCGAGCGCGATAAACGATTCAATCAATACACGATGGGTGGTTTGGTATTTCGCCCAGAGCAGGCGCGCTAAACCGATGTAAATCGCAGAAAGAATTAGCGCGCTTATCGCCAAACCATATTCAGTGTGTTTAAGCAGCGCGGTTTGCAAACCAAAGGCGACAATGGGCAAACCGAAGGTTAGGCTGCCGTCCACCAAACCTTTTAAGTTCGGCGGTTGCTTGAGTGAAAATAAAATCGAAACGGTTAAATAAAGCGCGAAAAATGCGAGCAAAAACGGTTGGGTGCTGGCGTACAAATGTGGCTGGTAATCGAGCACGCCCCAGGCCGAGGTAATCACAAAGGTAAACACAAAACCAACCCAGTTCAGCAAGCGCCAGGTTTTAAACCAGGCGATGGCGAGAATACCGATGTTGAGCAGCAGATAAAAACTGAATAAACCAACGTGATTACCGGAGCCGTCGGAGGTAAGAATGGGCGCAAGAAAACCACCGGCGGTGGCCATAAGCGCAAGCACTTGTGCATTTTGTAAAACCGCAAGTGCAGCCCCCAGCATCACGATAATAAACATCAACGCAAACGCGGCACCGGTCGGCATAAGCGAATACATTTTTGCTGCAGCAAATACGGTTAAGTAAAGTGCGGCAATACCACCGCCTTGCAATACCAATCCATAACCGCCCTCTTTCAGACGGGTTTTCCAGCCCAAGCCGATTAATGCAATCGCCACCGCCGCAACTGCGGCCATGCGCAATTCAATTGGCAGCAAGCCTTGGTTGGATGCGTATTTCACTAAAAAACTCAAACCAAAAAACATCACCACCATACCGATGCGCACAATAGGATTGCCTTCGGTAAAAAAGCGATTCACAAAGGCAATGCCTTTTTCAAATGGGTTAGGTTCTGCGGGTACGGGCGCTTGCGGTGTGTATTGGGTAGACGCAACAGCGGGTTTAATTTTTTCAGCGGCTGGTTGTGCCGTTGCCATTGCAAGGTTTTCAAGTTCTGCATCGCTAATAGGCAAATCGTTATTGGTTGGGAGATTTTCTGTTTGCTGCACGTCTGGTGGTACTTCTGGCGGCAATTCAATTCCATGGGATTTCAAGCGTTCTGCCAATGGAATTCTTTGTGGCGCCGGTTCGTTAACTTCCTGAGCAATCGGCGCTGCAGGTTGCTGCACGGGTTGCACAATTGGCGGGGGCGATTTTTCGGCTTGGGTTTGCAGCAATTTCACATCGCGCTCAAGGCGATTGATGATGCTGGTCATTTGGAATATTTTGGTAATTAAAAACCCTAGCGCACCACCGATAACCCAGCCATTGTTATAAAACACGGCTTCACCAATGCCCATTCCGAGGAGCGTGAAAATAACCAGAAGTACCATGGGAATTCCTTATTTATTGTTGTCGTTAGTAATGACCTGAACCGTTTTCAGCGGCTCCAATATTTTTTCTTGCTCCAACTGCCATCCGGCGGAGGCGCAGAGTTGTTGCATCATTAATTGCACTTGTTTTTGGGCGATCTGGGGTAAATCGCTTTCTTGTGCTTTGTCTTGCATTAATTTTTTCGCTTCCGCGAGAATTGCGGTGTAATCCTCGTTATCGAACTTATTGAGGATGCCTTGATTGATATCGTAAAACTTGTAGTCGGTATCGATGGAGATAATTTCCGGGTCAGCGAAATGTTCGATCACCAGCGTGCGGTTGCTGTGATCGCGGCGGAATTTCATTTTGGCGAAATCGTAACCCACAGAAACTTTCGCCTTGGCAACGACAAGCGCTTTGCTATTGGTTTTGAAAATACCGAAGAAATCTTTTTTGGTGTTGTGGTCGTATATCTCGGTGAAATAGCCTTCGGCCAATACAACTTTGAAGACCTTCTCGATTCGCTCCAGCAGTATGTGAGATTCAGTGGCAAGGTCTTGTTTGGGTGCTTTGAATTTTTTGGTGTAGTACCAATTAAAAATTTGCCAGGCGGCAATGCCACCCAGAATCATGGCGAGAATAAAGACGAGCACATCCATCGTGAAATCCTTACTGGGTCAGAGAGCGGTGGGGCAAAAGAGCAAACAAAAAAGCCCGGTCAGCTTAAACGGGCTTGGCACCAAAGTCTATTTGCCGCAGGCCGCGCTTCATGGGGTAGAATACAGGCCCCGTAACGGCAGTGCCCGACGAGAATCCATGCCCGAATTGACTGCTTCACAGCCCCGCATTATTCCGCTCGCGTATCAACCAGACTCTGCACACTGGTTTGCCGTCGTACGTCATTTACCCAACGCAATTTGGCTGGATTCAGGCCACCCCGGCAGCCATTACGGCCGCTTCGATATTCTCGCCGCCGCACCCCAGTGCCTGCTGGAAACACGCGGAACCAATACTTGTATTCATTACTGCGATGGGCGCATTGAAGCATCCGCGCAAGATCCCTTTTATCTGCTCAAGCAATTACTTCCCATTGATCAAACCACCCACAGCAATTCGTTTCCCTTTATCGGTGGCGCACTCGGCTATTTTGGTTATGACCTTGGCCGCCGCGTGGAAACTATGCCTAGCCTCGCGCAGGCTGATATTGATCTGCCGGATATGTTGGTAGGCATCTACCCCTGGGCGATAGTGCAAGATCACGCTCAACAGCAGAGCTGGTTAGTGATCAATGAACAGCTGAGTCAAGACCTTGGCGGTGCTTATAACTTTTTGGAAATCGAGCAATTGTGTGCAGCGCAAGTGAAAACCCCGCTGTTCCACGACTTAAAGCACGACCTTAAGAGTGGCGATAAATCATTCAAAATCAGTAACTTCCATAACAATCTTAATGCGACTGAATACAGGGAAGCACTGGCGCAGATTCAGGAATATATCCGCGCCGGGGATTGCTACCAAGTGAACTTTGCCCAGCGTTTCAGCGCCGAATTCAGCGGCGACCCGTTTATCGCTTATCTTGTTTTGCGTGACGCACTGCCCTCGCCTTTTTCGGGTTTTATGGAGTTGGATGGCGGCGCGGTGCTGAGTTTATCGCCAGAGCGATTTATTCAGGTGCGCGGCAGTGAGGTGGAAACCAAACCAATTAAGGGTACGATCAAGCGCGGCGCAACAGCCGAGGAAGATGCAGCCAATGCCCAATGGCTGCAAAACAGCCTGAAGAATCGCGCCGAGAATGTGATGATCGTAGATTTGTTGCGCAATGATCTGAGTAAACATTGCGCCAATGTGCGCGTGCCTAAACTCTGTGAACTGCAGACCTTCGCCAATGTCCATCATTTGGTCAGCACCGTGACCGGTGAATTGAAAGCGAACGCAAGTGCGATTGATGTGCTGCGCGACGCCTTCCCCGGTGGCAGTATTACCGGCGCGCCGAAAATCCGCGCCATGGAAATTATTGAAGAATTGGAGCCCACCCGCCGCTCTCTGTATTGCGGTAGTCTGGGTTATATAAGTTCCGATGGCCAAATGGATACCAGCATCGCAATCCGCACACTGGTATGCGATGGCAAGAAGATTCACTGCTGGGGCGGCGGCGGCATCATCGCCGATTCGGAAACCGATCAGGAATACCGCGAGTCCATCGCCAAAGTTCACCTGTTGATGGACACCCTTGAACGGGAATTTGGAACTGGAATTTAATCAACGACTAACCAAGATTTCGCACAACACTATTTTGCACAACACTAATTCGCACTAAACGACTATTCGAGGAGAGAAGCGTGCTTATTCAGAATCACCAGATTGACCTCAACACCCCGACCGGCATCATGCGTTGCTATGTGTATCACCCCAAAGACACTGCCGAAACCGCTGGTAAAAAATTCCCCGCCATTATTCTCTACTCCGAAATTTTTCAACAAACCTCACCCATTCGCCGCAGTGCGCAAATTATGGCGGGGCACGGATTTATCGTGATTGTTCCGGAAGTGTTCCATGAATTAAATCCGATTGGCACTGTGCTGGGTTATGACGATGCCGGCCGCGATAAAGGCAATGCCGATAAAGTCGCCAAAACCCTGGAAGCGCACGACACCGATACCCAAGCGATGATTGACTACGCACAAACACTGCCCTATTACTCCGGCAAAATCGGCGCGATGGGATTTTGTTTAGGCGGTGGATTGGCGTACCGCGCGGCGATTAACCCTGCGATTATCGCAACCAGTTGTTTTTACGCGACCGATATCCATTCAGGTTTAACGCCGTCAAAACCTGGCAATGAAAGCCTCACACGCACAGCAGAAATTAAAGGCGAATTGCAAATGATTTGGGGTAAACAAGACCCCCATATTCCGCCGGAAGGCCGCGCAAAAGTCTATGCCAATCTGGTTGCCTGCAATGTGAACTTTACCTGGCACGAAGTGAACGGCGTACACGCGTTTATGCGCGATGAAGGCGACCGTTACGATGCCGAATTACAACTCTGGGGCTACCAAACAGCGCTGGGTATGTTTAAGCGCACACTCTATTAATTGCATCCAGCAATCACACCTTAATCAAGGAAACCGCAATGAAAAAGATGACCGCAATTGCATTGGGTATTTCTCTCGCGCTGGGGGTTAGCTCTTGCAGCAATAACAGCTCGCCAAAAAAAGACAGTTCGACAACTCCGGCGCGTGCGGCGCTCGGTTCAGGTATTGATCTGGCCAGCATGGACACCAGCGTTGCACCGCAGCAGGATTTTTTCCGCTACGTGAACGGCAAATGGCTGGAGAACACGCAAATTCCGGCCGATAAAGCGCGCTGGGGCAGCTTTGATGCCTTAGCTGAAAATGCCGAAAATGACGTGCGCGCACTCATCCAGGAACTGGCCGCGACGCAACAGGTTGCCGGATCCGATGAGCAAAAAATTGCAGACTTGTATAAATCTTTTTTAGATGAAGCCTTAGCCGAGCAATTGGGTTTAACACCACTCAAAAGCAATCTGGCCCAAATCGATAAACTTAAATCCCACGCGGATTTAGCACAGCTCTGGGGCGAGTGGCAGGCCTATGGCATAGGGATTCCGCTGGAACTTTATATCGATCAGGATGATAAACAATCCGATCAATACATCACCGGCGCCTATCAATCGGGCTTGGGTTTGCCTGATCGCGAATACTATTTAAAAACCGATGCCGTCTCTGTTGAACTGCTCGGAAAATATCAGGCTTACATCGCCACAATATTGCGTTTGGCCGGACAACCCACGCCGGAAAAAACAGCCGCTGAAATAGTCGCGCTGGAGAAAAAAATCGCCAACCTGCATTGGACGCGCGTACAAAACCGCGACCGCACCGCAACCTACAATAAAATGACCTTGGCGGAGCTACAGAAACAAGCACCCGGCTTGGATTGGAATGCTTTTTTTACCGCAGCCAAGTTGGGGAATATTGATGCCGTCGTTATTAATCAACCCACTTACGTGAGTGCCTTTGCCAAACTGCAAGCACAAATTTCTGTCGCACAATGGCGCGCATATTTGACATTTCATTTGATTAACAATGACGCGGGCAATTTGAGTAAAGCCTTTGCCGATGCCAACTTTGATTTTTATGGCAAGACCTTAAGCGGCGTGCAAGAACAACGCTCTCGCGAAAAACGCGCGGCGAAATTGGCAGACACTCAACTGGGTTTTCTCGTCGGCAAAAAATACGTTGATAAACATTTCAAACCAGAAGCCAAAGCGCGCATGGATCAGCTGATTGAAAACCTGCGCACGGCTTACGGTCAGTCGATTGATGAATTAACCTGGATGAGCCCCGAAACCAAAGCACAAGCGCGGGTGAAGCTGGCGAAATTCAACACCAAAATTGGCTATCCCGATAAATGGCGCGACTACGATTGCGTAACCATCAACGCAAAAGAATTAATCGGCAATTTGCGCCGCTCGGCTGAATGCGAACATCAACGCGCAGTGGCCAAGCTGGGCAAACCCGTTGATCGCACTGAATGGGGCATGACACCACAAACCGTGAACGCCTATTACAATCCAAGCATGAATGAGATTGTGTTTCCTGCTGCAATCCTGCAACCACCATTCTTTAATGTACAGGCGGATGATGCGGTTAATTACGGTGGAATCGGTGCCGTTATCGGCCACGAATTCACCCACGGGTTTGATGACCAAGGTCGCCATTCCGACGGTGACGGCAACCTGCGTGATTGGTGGACAGCTGAGGACGCCGCACAATTTAAATCTCGCGCGCAATTAATGGTTGATCAATACAGTGCTTACAACCCGATTGGTGATTTGCACTTGCAAGGTGCTTTAGGTTTAGGTGAAAACATTGCCGACCTCGGCGGCGTTAACCTCGCCCACCGTGCCTTTATCAATTCGCTCAATGGCAAACCCGGTGTCACTATCGACGGTTTCACCGCCGAGCAGCGCTTTTTTATGGGTTGGGCGCAAGTATGGCGAATCAAATACCGCGATGAAGCCTTGCGCCGCCAAGTCATTAACGGCCCACATTCACCCGGCATGTATCGTGTATTGGGCCCACTTTCAAATATGCCGGAGTTTTACAAGGTGTATGACGTGAAGCCTGGCGATGGAATGTATCGCGATGAAAAAGTGCGCGTAAAAATTTGGTAGCCCAGTTTATGTAGTGGAGATTTTTTGCGAGTCGCCGACGTTGCCGTCTTGTAAAAAATCTCCCGCAGAGATTCGCCAATTACCCTGTTTGATATTGGATGAGCTTTTATGAGAGATGTATTTATCAAAATTTGCTGGCCGCTTTTGCGAATTTTCGAAACTGAAACTCAACCTGCAAATTACAAAAAGTCACACAGATTTGCATTGAATTGTATTGGGTTCATATTTCTGACCTTGTCGTTTGTTTCAGCATTACTGGGCTACTCCAGTAAAGAATTGGGCGCAATCATTCCTGCGGTGATTTTTTTTGGTTCAGGCTTATCGGCGGTTGTTGTTGGATTGCTAGGCTCTGATGGCGCCGTGGCAAAAGTGTGGGGTTCAAAGTAGCCCCAACGAATTTGATCGCATTCACCCTTATCCCAACCAGGTTCGCTGCCGAGTACACCCGCATTGGTTCAGTTCACGTCTCTCACCAACATACAAGCCTCTTCGGCGCTACGTTTAGTAACGATTTGCGTGTGTAAAGACAGTCACTTTTGTCATTGCTAAGTCCACTTTAGCCATTTGCGCAAAGTGAGCTGCTCAAAATTTCTCGCCTTACTAGAATCGCGCGGTTAGCTGTGTGGCGGTTCATTGTTTGATTGCCACCTGTTTATCGCGCGAGTGCTTTTTTATTTAGTCCCTAATAAACATAACATCGGGAAACTATCCAATGACAAACAGAACCCATTTGAACCCCCTGGCGGGCTCGTTCAGAAATATCGCGATGAGTTGCTTGTGCCTGATGGGTACATTCGCGGCTGGCGCGAAGGCTGCGACAATACAGGCCGAAAACTTTACCGCGATGAGCGGAATTCAAACCGAAACAACTTTGGATACTGGCGGCGGGAGAAACATTGGCTTCATCGATGCCGGTGATTGGATGGCCTACCCGGTTAATATCCCGTCTGCAGGTAAGTACACCGTTTCTTACCGTGTCGCGAGTTTGAACGGCGGTGGATTATTGCAACTTGAACAACAGGGCGGCTCACCAACCTTCGGTTCGATAAACATCACGGGTACGGGCGGTTGGCAAACCTGGGTAACTATTAGCCATGTCGTGACTTTATCTGCAGGCCAACAAAACATCGCACTCGCCGCCAAAACCGGCGGATTCAATATCAACTGGTTTAGCATTGAGCCAGTTACGCCCCCTAGCTCTAGCTCGTCAAGCATGGCAGCACCCAGCTCATCGTCTGTTAGCAACTCTGCTACACCGCTCCCAAGTATCACCCTGCAAGCTGAATCCTTCACGCAAATGAACGGTGTGCAGACCGAAAACACACAAGATAGCGGTGGTGGTTTGAACGTCGGCTGGACGGATACTGGCGACTGGATGACCTATGCCAGCGTCGATTTACCCTGCTCTGGCGCCTACACGGTCGAGTATCGTGTTGCGAGTGGTGCTAATGGCGGCAAACTAACACTCGAAAAAGGTGGCGGCTCCCCGATTTTTGGCAGTATTACCATTCCCGGCACCGGCGGATGGCAATCATGGAGAACCCTATCGCATGATGTGCAACTACCCGCCGGGAGCATGAACTTTGGCATTGCAGTTACTCAGGGCGGTTGGAATCTGAACTGGATTCGCGTCATACCCAAGTGTTCTGTAGCGCCGAGCAGTTCTTCAAGTTCTTCAAGTTCGCAGGCAAATAGGGCGCCGATTGCGAAACTGAATGTAAATATTCGCAAGCAAAGCTGCAGCTTATTTACTGCAGATATCTCTGCTTCAGGCTCGACAGATCCTGACGGTGATCCATTGACCTACAAGTGGGCAATCAATGGGAAAGCCGTTAACAATACACAAGAGACACTTAGCTCTGCCATACCCGTTCCAGTAGGCATTCAAGACTATATGCTAAACGTGGCACTGACAGTAACCGATAGTAAAGGCGCCTCACACGCACTCAATTCATCTCAGTTGTACTGGGGTCTATCCAATTGCGGGGATTTAAGCTCTTCCAAACCGAGTTCATCGTCTCGCTCAAGCCCCTCAAGCATCGATCCCAACCACTACGATGCACCGAAAGTCGTTACTGCCCCAATTATCGATGGTGTCGTGGATGCGGTTTGGAATCAGGCCGTCTGGGCGCCTATCGATGTCTTTTGGTTAGGGTCTCAACGCCCGACTGCGCAGGACTTTAATGGTCGCTACAAAGCAATGTGGGATGCAGGCAATCTCTACTTGTTATTTGATCTTACCGACGATGTTTTGCTTGATGCCAGCGCCAATCCGTTAGAGCGTTACTGGGATGATGACTGTGTTGAAGTCTTTATCGACGAAAACAAAAGTGGCGGCGACCACAATGGCAACACCAATGCCTGGGCTTATCACATAGGCTTGAATGGCGATGTTGTCGATTCAACTTACGCTGCTGCCAAGCTACTGAATAGTCACGTTACGGTTCGCAGAGTAAGTAATGGAACCAAACACCTGTGGGAAATGAGCATGCGTGTTTATGGTGACAACTATAACGATAACGCCGCAAACAACCCCGTAGCTTTGTTTGCCGGTAAGTTAATGGGCTTCTCTGCTTCCTATAACGATAACGATTTCAGCTCACAGCGCGAAAGCATGATTGGCTCCGTAAATACCCAAGGTCACAAGGACAACTTGGGCTATCAAAATGCCAGCGTGTTTGGTTCCATGCGCCTAATCGATAACAGCCAAAGTTCATCGAAAACCTCTAGCTCAAGCGCTTCTACAAAACCTACTTCTGTCGTTCTGCAAGCGGAAGATTATGTCAGCGCAACGGACGCGACACCGGGCAATACCGGCGGTGCATATCGCCAAGGCGATGTTGATATCGAAGCCACCACTGATGCCGGTGGTGGCCACAATGTTGGTTGGACGCAAGCGGGCGAGACCCTGATGTACGGCAGCAATCTTGTAGAAGGCACAACCTATGAGGTTTACGCTCGCGTCGCATCAAAAACCGAAGGGAGCCTTCGTTATCAGTCAGGAAGCAATCAACCGATTTTTGTAACTGTGCCGAACACCGGTGATTATCAGGCGTGGCAGACCATTAAAGTGGGCGATGTTTTTGCATTTGGCGGCGGCGTTTCAAATGGTGTGGCTGTGTCGATTGTTGAAGGTGGGTTTAACCTGAACTGGATCAAACTCATCCCCAGTTGCCTCAATAATCCCGCTTGCGTGGATAGTGACAAAGACGGCGTCAGCGACGAGATTGATGTATGCACCAACACCCCTTTAGGCACATCAGTCGATGAGAAAGGCTGCGTGCCCAAGGTGGCAATTACGGCAAAATCAGCCGCACAAGCCATGGGCAAAGGCTTCAATATCGGACAAATGTTTGAAAGCTCACAGCACGCACCTACCTTTGCGAATGCGAAAGCTAAAATTGACGCCTACTACGATAAAGGTTTTAGAAATGTGCGCATCCCAATTACCTGGACCGAAAACGTTCAAGGCAGCACCTTAGTGAACGACGCCAGTGTCGGCGATGTAAACATGAATCACCCGCGCCTCGCCGTAATTAAACAAGTCGTGGACTACGCACTCACAAAGCCAGGCATGTATGTCGTGATTAATGCGCACCATGAAAGCGCGTTGAAAAATGGAAACAAAGCAGCCGTGTTGGAGCGACTCTGGCAAGACATCGCCAGTATTTTTGTTGATCGCGACTATCGATTAATGTACGAATTTTTGAACGAACCGCATCTGGATAACGCAAATAAAGATCCAATGGATCCGGCCAATCTGCGCAATATGACAGGCAAAGCTTACGCTAAAGTTCGCGCGATTGATCCGCAGCGTATTGTGATTATTGGAGGCAATCAATGGTTCGCCGCTCACGAAATGGCAATTACTTGGCCGCACCTGAATGACGTGGGTGGCGGGCAAGACAAATTCATGATGGCCGAGTTTCACCACTACAATCCTTGGGCATTTAATGGCGACAACCAAGGTGACTATTCCGACAATTGGAACGATGGTGATGTATCAGGCCCCATGGATATCATGGCCAATTGGGCTAACTCTGTAGGGCAAGGTATGCCTGTTTATATTGGCGAATGGGGCACTGGTTGGGGTAGCCGTTACCCCAGCATGCAATGCAACAATATTCGTTTATTTTATAAAACACTGGGTTGGCAGTTTGCACCCGCCAAAGGCCAACCCACAGCACTCTGGGACGATGGCGGCTGGTTCAAGGTGTTTGATCATGGCACCAATAGTTTTGCAAACAACTTAGTAGATTGTATTGATGGCAATTGT
>CAIOHY010000407.1 GCA_903858205.1 uncultured Cellvibrio sp. | reverse complement strand
CTGCTGCAGAGAGCTCAGAAGAATTAATGGAGAAGTACCTCGGTGGCGAAGCATTGACCGAAGAAGAAATTAAAGCAGCATTGCGTCAGCGTACGATTGCTAATGAAATCATTCCAATGATGTGCGGAACAGCTTTCAAAAACAAAGGTGTTCAGGCGATGTTGGATGCAGTAGTAGAGTTGCTGCCTTCCCCATTGGATGTTCCACCAGTTCCTTGTGAACTGGAAGACGGAACTCCTACGACGCGTAAAGCAGCTGATGATGAGAAATTCTCTGCATTGGCATTTAAGATCATGACTGACCCATTCGTTGGCCAGCTTATTTTCTTCCGGGTTTACTCAGGAATGATGAAGTCTGGCGACACAATCTACAACCCAATTAAGGGCAAGAAAGAACGTGTTGGCCGTTTGTTGCAAATGCATGCAAACCAACGTGAAGAAATCAAAGAAGTTTACGCAGGCGATATCGCAGCGGCAGTTGGTCTGAAAGATGCAACTACTGGCGAAACATTATGTGATCCAGATAGCATCGTGATTTTGGAGCGCATGGTATTCCCAGAGCCAGTGATTTCCCAAGCAGTTGAGCCAAAGACAAAACCAGACCAAGAAAAAATGGGTCTTGCTTTGAATCGTTTGGCACAAGAAGATCCATCATTCCGCGTTAAAACGGATGAAGAGTCTGGCCAAACTATTATTTCTGGAATGGGCGAGCTCCATTTAGAAATTTTGGTTGACCGTATGCGTCGCGAATTTGGTGTTGAAGCTACTGTTGGTAAGCCACAAGTTGCGTATCGCGAAACCATTCGTAAAGTTTGCGAAGAAATTGAAGGTAAGTTTGTTAAGCAATCTGGTGGTCGTGGACAGTATGGTCACGTGGTATTGAAGCTTGAGCCACAAGCACCAGGTAAAGGTTTTGAATTCATTGACGCTATTAAAGGTGGTGTAGTTCCTCGTGAATACATTCCTGCTGTAGAAAAAGGAATTCGCGAAACATTGAACTCCGGTATTTTGGCTGGCTATCCAGTTGTAGATATCAAGGCAACATTGTTCTTTGGTTCATACCATGACGTTGACTCCAATGAAAACGCATTTAAGATGGCGGGTTCAATGGCATTCAAAGACGGTATGCGCAAAGCATCACCAGTATTGCTCGAGCCAATGATGGCCGTTGAAGTTGAAACACCAGAAGATTTCATGGGTAACGTAATGGGTGACCTCTCATCACGTCGCGGTATTTTGCAAGGTATGGATGACATTCCAGGCGGCGGCAAGATCGTACGCGCTGAAGTGCCATTGGCTGAGATGTTTGGTTACTCAACTGGCTTGCGCTCGTTGACCCAAGGTAGTGCGACATAGACATTGGTATTTAAGCACTATTCCGAAGCACCCAAGAACGTTGCTGAAGCAGTTATGGCTGCTAAAGCGAAGTAATTTATCCACATTATTTTGAATATTGACTAGCTAAAGAAGGCAGACAAAAAAATGGCAAAAGAAAAGTTTGAGCGGACTAAACCGCACGTAAACGTTGGCACAATCGGTCACGTTGACCACGGTAAAACCACCTTGACAGCAGCAATTGCTACTGTGCTCTCTAAGCAATTTGGTGGTGAAGCTAAAGCATATGATCAGATCGATGCTGCTCCAGAAGAAAAAGCACGCGGTATTACGATTAATACCGCGCACGTAGAGTAT
>CAIOHY010000406.1 GCA_903858205.1 uncultured Cellvibrio sp. | reverse complement strand
GTGTTCAGATTGATCGACCATGATATCCATAAATACCACGCGGTCTTTCAATGCAAAACACTCTGCTAATTTCGCTTTCAGCTCTTCTTTTTTGGTCACACGAATACCAACATGACCGTAAGCTTCCGCTAATTTCACGAAGTCTGGCAACGAATCTTCATACAAGCTTTCAGCGTAGCGGCTGGAGTACTGCATGTCTTGCCACTGGCGAACCATGCCGAGGGCTTGGTTGTTGAGGCAGATGATTTTTACCGGCAAGTGATATTGCGTGCAGCAAGAAAGTTCTTGAATACACATTTGAATTGAGCCTTCGCCGGTTACGCAAACGACGGTCGCATCGCGATCTGCCATTTGCACACCCATGGCTGCTGGCAAACCAAAGCCCATAGTGCCGAGACCACCGGAGTTAATCCAACGGCGCGGTTTGTCGAACAAATAATATTGCGCGGCAAACATTTGGTGTTGGCCTACATCGGAGGTGACGTAAGCATCGCCTTTAGTCACTTCCCAAATCGCTTGAATAACTTCTTGCGGTTTAATTTTATCGCTGGTCGTATCAAAACGATTTTTGGTGTAGATGCCGTGACGCTCGCGCCACTCGTTAATTTGCTCCCACCAGGATGCGAGCGCTTCTGCATCGGGCTTTTCATCGCTTTCTTTGATGAGCGTGAGCATTTCGCCCAATACGCTATCAACCGCACCGACGATGGGTACATCGGCAGTAACGGTTTTGGAAATCGATGCAGGATCAATATCGATATGGATAATTTTTGCGTTCGGGCAGAACTTGCTAACGGTGTTGGTCACACGGTCATCAAAACGCGCGCCCACGGCAAGAATCACATCGCTGTGATGCATCGCGGTGTTGGCTTCGTAGGTGCCATGCATGCCCAACATACCGAGGAAGTTTTTGCCGGCACCAGGATATGCGCCCAAGCCCATCAGGGTATTGGTCACAGGATAATTCAGCAACTCAACCAATTCTTTCAGCAGGTGCGAGGCATTGCCCTGCACTACACCGCCACCGGAGTAGATCATCGGGCGCTTGGCGCCGAGCAGTAATTGCACTGCTTTTTTGATCTGGCCGGAGTGACCGCGCGTCGCTGGAGTATAGGAACGCAGCTTGACCTTCTCGGGATACTCGTAAGGGAAGGTGTAGGCCGGATGAGTCAGGTCTTTAGGCACATCGATAACCACAGGGCCGGGGCGACCGGTGGCGGCTATGTAGTAAGCCTTTTTCACGACTTCAGGAATTTCGCTCGCGTGTTTGATCATAAAACTGTGTTTTACGATCGGGCGGGAGATACCCACCATGTCGGTTTCCTGGAAGGCGTCTTCACCGATCAAGTGGCTTTGCACCTGGCCAGAGATAACGACCATCGGAATAGAATCCATATAGGCCGTCGCAATACCGGTGATGGCATTGGTCGCACCTGGGCCGGAAGTCACCAGTACTGTACCCACTTTGCCGGTCGCACGCGCGTAACCGTCAGCAGCATGGGTGGCCGCTTGTTCGTGGCGAACAAGAATGTGTTTAACGTCTTTTTGACGAAAGATGGCATCGTAAATATGCAGTGCCGCGCCGCCCGGATAGCCGAAAACGTATTCAACGCCTTCGTCTTTCAGAGCGCGGATGAGCATATCTCCGCCTGAAAGCATTTCCACGATAATTCCCCTTTTAGGATGTGAATCGCATATGCGCGTGTGTCTTTTACCAAGAGGCTGCTACAGCCGATAGTTGAGGCGGTAAAGAATCACACAGGAAAGTATTGGCACTTAGGGCAGGCCAACACCGTGAATGATCCACGATCAAAACCCGGCAAGGTAAGGATCGGATCAGCGAAAACCGTGCAGGTAAACAGCGGCTTTCTAAGGTGATGCTCTGG
>CAIOHY010000405.1 GCA_903858205.1 uncultured Cellvibrio sp. | reverse complement strand
CGCGGGCGACGATTGCGGCGGCGCGCGGAGCACAGGGCGAGGGAGCCCACAGATGGAGATGCCGCGCGCTCGATGACAGAAGTATGGGAAAAACTGGTCTTCGCTGCTGACGATGCTGTCTGCCTCGAATGGCAGAAATCGGGATTGAAAGTGCTTGAGCGCATACAGCTTGAAGAACTAACAGGATGGGACGCGGAAGAACGTTTGCATGGTGTCAATGGAGCCTTCAACCAAACCGCCTGTGATGCGCTCAACGTTGTTGCTTAATCGGTAATGGGGGTGAACCCACCCCCTCACTCCCCGCGATCAACAAAATAGAATTACCGGAGTAAAAATTATGCGTAAGTCAGTAGTCGTAATCCACAACCCAACAACACAGGCGATTCACTTTACCTCAACAAAACTGCAGGGCGATGACGTCTGGTTACCGTTCGATGGTAAACATGAAAACTTGCACCAGGCGGTTGAAAAATTAATGGTCGTTAACCGCATTGCCCACAACGTGACCCGCGTTGAACGCCTGCGCCGCTGTGGTATCTGCGAAGAATTCCAGGTTATCTACAACGAATTTGTGACTGATACCGGCAGTACCAAACCTCACAAAGCATCAGTAACCGTATTGGCTAGCGTAGGCTAGCCAATACCCCCGACTCGCTTAGCATCTTTCAGCCATCGAATATCAGGAAATCATTATGTTTTCACTCATCAAAAATCTTCACCCGGGCAAAGAGTACAGTTTTCAAACCTCCCCTTCGGGCAGATCACTCCCAATGAAGGTAAAGGAATTCCTTGCCAGCAAATATGCCGGCGAAGAAATTATCACGGTTGATGATGGTATCGGCCCAGAATCTAAGCGCATTTGGTCCACTTATGACGGATGGGACGTTCAAGCATTTGCCCAGCTTGTTTGTATGTTCGTTTTGTTTATAGACAAACAACAAAAAGTAAATCCCGAGTTCATTGACTGTGCTATCCGCGATGGACTGAGTGTACTGGATGCAGTCGGCACCTGGTTTCACGGCACAGCGCTTTCAGTTGAAATCATGCACCACCTGGAAGGGAGTTCTGGCTTGCTCGATATTGATATCGCGGGAATTGATTCGGTGCGGCGCGTTGTGCTGTCCATGGATATCACAAAAGGCGATATGTTCAACATCTACTACGGGGACAGTTCAAAGGGGGGTGGGACTTGGAACACCGATCTGGTGACAACACTACGCGATTACTTCCAGGCACACGTTGCCTGATTCGACTTGGAGTAGTTGCCATGCAATTTCACTTATTCGATGCGCCGGTACCCCCGGCCGCATCTATCCCCGCGGAAGTAAAGCATCCCGTTCCTGCAGTGCCGGTCAATTCTTTAAAAGCCTATAACCCTCAGGCGAAGAAGTTTTACTGGGATGGTGCACGATTTGGTGTCATGAGCATGGGTGCCATTTTGTGGTTCCAACTGCATCACGGGAAGCGCGGTACCGGCTGGGTTGCCAATATGCGCGGCGAACAACCTAAATCCTATACCGAGCACCTATTCAAGGATGCTCAGCGTTTTCGGGGATAGGGCAGCTGTGGCGAAACTTTAGAGGCAGATCGAATCGTCAACATAGGTACAGTTCAATGAGTACTCATTTGGAAAAAACCATTCTACGAATGGCAAACGCTTTGCCAACCCCTGTTGAAGTTGCCGGATACTTACCCCAGTTGCCGTTGTTAAGCCTGGCAACACAGCGCGATCAAGTGCTTTTTTTCGGGAAATATTCGACCCTTTTGGCATCCCGCACTTTTGAGGATCTTCAATCACTTTACAAGGCCTATTTAGAGGCACCTTCGGTCAATTACTTCCTGCATCAACACAGAATTGAGGTTACGCCCAAACAGTTCGCCGAAGGGCTTCCCTACATTGTGATCCGCTGCGATTCAACATGCCCCAAATGCACTGGGAGAGACTATATAGCGCGCTGCGCCAATCGATCCGCCTTCACCTATCCCGATGGGTTTTATGTTGATTATGCCTGCATCAACCCAAAATGCGGGTTTATGGTACGCGGCAATGACCCTCACTTCACAACACGAAGAGCGGCTCCACGATTAACAACTCCACCCCCGGCGAAGCCGGTACCCAAATCATCACCAAAAAATAATGACGTCCAGCGTTATCTATAGGCCGTGATCGATGCCTATGTCCCAGAGGTAAAGGCAAGCGCTATCCGCGAATATGCAGAGGGGAAAATCAATCTCGCCCGGGTAGAGGATATTACGGGAATTAAATTCGCCCAGCAGCGCCAGGATTAAGCTTACTTTTCATGAATTTCCAATGGAGATTCATTGTGGAACGGCTGGAATATGGCAGTTCGGGGCAGGCCGCTAAAAAAGCTTTTGTTCTGTTGCTGGTACATATCAACTCACTATCATCCCTTGACGTTAACAGGCAGGCTTATGTTGGATTTTTACTACCAGATTAAGGCCCAATCAACCGAGCACGGACGGTTTTCAAATTGGGCATTTCCTCCGTTGTTCAGCGGTAAGGTGACAGCCGAAAACAAAAAGGCAGCCAAGCTGCTAATCGAAGAAGAGTATGGTCGGAAATTTCCATTGCGTGTTTTGGAAAAAGATTTGGCCAATGAACATTACTTGCTGAACATCCAAGAAATTAAAGACGATGATGAACGCACCAAGGGACTATTTGAATTGCGCGAATGTATGCAATGCGGTCAGCAATTTCGAACGATTGATTTGTACAATGATCACAACGAAATTTACAAAGGGCGGGAATATTGTGGGCATCGATGCAGGGAGCTTCACAGGCTGGAAAATATTGGCGATCAAGGTGAAGGATGGGGCAGAAAATCCCGGCCAATGATTTATCAAATTACCAATATAGCGACAGGGCTTTCATACATTGGTAAAACCACCCAGGTGTTCACGCTCCGCTGGTACCAGCATTTTTACCAAGGCGGTTCATGCAAATTCCATCAGGCGATCAAAACTTCAAAAGCGGAGGACTGGGAATTTAGAATTTTAGAAACTGCAGTAGCCCCGGAAGGCATTGACAAGAATCAATACCTACTTGATCGGGAGAGATATTGGATTGAAAAACTGAATACCATAGAGAATGGTTACAACTCACTATGAACGGGTTCGCTTACCGAAAGTATTGATAATACACAATGCATGCAAGAAGACTGAAAAACGATGTTTTCAGCAGCCCTTCGTTGTACTTGTACCACAGTCGCTGCAGCATGAACATCACAGGCCTCCGAGCTGCCTCATTGTAATCTGCTTGAGCATCGTTTTTCGCGCGCCGTAAATTCGCCACATCAAATTCCATGTTTAAATTTTCATCGAGAATATTTGCAATATATTCCCTCGCGTCCACCACCTTAATTCGCGATTTCCATTTCTCACTATTCAGTAACTGACCTGCGCGCATGGGTTTGGAGTACCCCGCCGATTGCGAATCGTCGAGAAACTCAAACTCGATCCCAAATTGCTGATAAAAGCGATTTCGACGCTCTTTGTTTTCGCCATCTGCCTGACCCGCCATTAGGCCAATCGGTTTTAAGTCAGCTTCAGGCCATTGCTTTACCCAGGTGACAATTTCGTTCATCAAATAAGTGCCAATTCTACATCCCTCCAACCCGTGCAAATCCAGAAATACTGCCCCGGATCCCATAGAGGGGGAAGTTATGGATACTCTCTCTGTGCCTTCGAAATTGCGCGTATAGCAGCCACCAAAATCGCCCCCGGGGTGCCTGTGGAGGTGGCGACTGCGGGTGATGAGCTCATAGTGAATCCTGAGAGAGGCCTCCACGATTAACCCGTTGCTGTCACGGACCAACTTTTCTACATGCTCGACCAGAATTGATGCGATGGGTTTGCCCTCACGTTCCGGCTCGTATACATGCAGCACATAAATCCTTGGCTTCGCAGTGTCAGCGATCGGGTAGGGAAATTCGAATGATGGGAGCACAGGTAAATTCCTTAAAACGTAGCAAAAGTGTTGTAAATCCGCGTCACCATATTACCCTTTGCGGTTCAACTGAAAAACGAATAATGCCCCAAAACACACAATATCCCTGGCTTGGGGGTGTCCCCGCTGGTGAGGCAAATTGAATCAAAAATCTGACAATGGAAACGCGCGCCCCGATGCAAAATCCTTTTGCATTGAAGTCATGTCGCTGTCGCGACTTGGCAACATACCCTTGGGGGAACGCTGCGCGGTCATTTCGATCAGCAGCCCAGGGAATATCCCCTACGTTGATTTTCCCACTCATACCCTGCAGCTGACATTCAGCGATCTGGAAAACCCGGGTAAATTTGGGTCAATACTGGATAGGTTGATGATGGCTTTGGGTAATGGTCCAGCTGGCCGGTTTGGTGAGGCATATTGGCGGTACCAGAGTGAGGTTAAACAGGCCGTGGTGCCATTTCGCCGATGCCATGCAGTGAGCATATATCACTTCGTTGCGAGTCTCCCCGCATCCATAGAAACCCTGTACATCCATTGCGACTTTGGGAAAAGCCGAAGTCCCGCGGTAGCATTTGCCCTACAGCGCTTATTTGGGTGTCAGTTGGTGTTCAAGGAACAGAATATTGCGCCCAATACTTTTGTGACCGGGGTTTTTGCTGAGGTTCAAGCTCGCCTGGGTTGGGCGATACACCAATAACCGCTAATCTAGTGGCTCACAATCCGCACCATCTATAATGAGCCTATATGCAAACCAGATTGCCTTCAGAAGAATGGCTACACCAATTCAATCAGAAGATGATTGCTGAGTATGTATTACCGGAAAAGCGCCAGTATCAAGCTTTCAAAGACTGGTGTTTTGAAAGTGGCCAATCCATGTCCTATGGGGGTGAAATATCCCGATTCATTTCGCATTGGTTCGCCACCAATACGCTCAGCGCATCAGCCATAGGCCGATCGCCATCGAAGACCATCTTTTACCACGATATGAGTTTTATTGAGCTCACCATTCCATTGGTATTCGGAGAAACGGAGTTTGCGCCGGTTGATATGATTCATCACGTGCCCGATGCCGTAATCAAGCAGATCGTTGAAGATGAAGCGGTTCAGCATAATTTATTCGTTCACTACGAAAAGGCTTACAACTGCTTTGTGGCCTGCGCCTCGACGGGCAAACCGAAGCCGGAAAATGAATGGAAATTAGCGGTCTCAGCCTACAAGCACCTTAATGCTGCCACTGCACAGCTGCTTGAATCTCCCCCTAATCCCAAAGCCATGCAAGATTGCCGGTTTGCGGCCGAGATAGCACTTAAAGCAGTGCTGATAAACAAATTGGGCACACCAGAAAAAACACTTAAAATCGACTTGGGTCATCATTTCAATAAAATTTTGGCTTACGCCGCACAGAATCAAATTGAATTTCCCGTGACGCTCGATGATCTTGCCATCTATCCAGACGTTTCAGCGCGTTATGACGTCAAAAATCTGGATAGAAAGGCTTTATGGTGTGGGTATTCAGTAGCGTTTACCTGCCTCTATTTTGCTGTTGCTTCCATTCAAGAGGGGAGCGATTTACTCTGATTTCAACGTTAGAGCCTGGTTTTTCCTAATTCGGTATAGCAAATATAGATCGTAAACAGACCACGATATTGAGCAGAGAAAAATGAGTGAGCTCATCATTGCTGTTGAATTTGTCCAGCTGTTGTCGATATTTAATTGAGTGATCAATCCAACCGATATTGCGAAAGACAAAAATGAAGCAATAAAAATAACAAATGAAAAAGGCATTTGAGCGAACTTGGTGCGCAGCATTATGAAACCTCCAAACGACACGTTTAATACTTTTGGTTAGCCAATACATCTTCGCTTAATTTGGAAGCTAGAAAACCAAGGATAAATCCGACCTGTATAAAGTTAATCCAGCCTAATGTTCTATTAGTAGGAGTCCATTCAATATAATCAAATAATCGATGAAGATAAAAAATTACAACAGAACTTATTACGATCACAGCTATAAATTTGAACGCACCACTAACATTTCCATATTTATAACCGAACCTTGCAGATTCAATGGTGGCTAACAACGAAAAAATGCAACCTAGGAAAATCACCATACCTGAAAAAAAGCCTGGTTCCATATTCAGTTGGTAAAGGGCGATCGTTACCGAAAGTACGCTGAATAAAACGAGGCGAAGAAATGATGTGTTTTTATAGTTAATCATTCTTACTACGCTTGAAACCATTGCTAGGTCGATTTCTCTTTGAGATTTCATTTTCAAGTCTCTTATTAAAAAAAGTATAAGTATGCGGCAATGGCCACGAAGAGAGTGAGAACCAACAGTCCTGCATGCACTTCTGACTTCTTAGTCTCTATGATTGCTGCGTCTACCTCGCGTCTCACATCTTCACTATTCATGCATAATCTCACTTTTTATTGACGAGTAGCAGGTTAGCAAGTTTAGATCTTTTTGTACAAGTAATGCAGAGAATTTCCTGCTTAACTGATGCCACTATAGCTTTCGAGCATTTATTACTTTCAAGATGATCTGGAACATTAAACCTATTGCTATACCGCATAAAAATTGCATTTTACCAAAGGCGCTAAACTCAGACTTGCTAATCCCACCCTTATCCATAGCCCAGTAAAAAGTTGTAGAGTCAGTGGTAGTGAAGAACCACAGAACAATTAACACTAACCATCCGCCACAAATCAACATTTTGGTTCTTGTTGTATCAAATTTAATAAAAAAACGTCTAATCATTTTTAATGTTCCGGTTTAGTTCCAACGATGAATGTCACGATTCAATTTATCAACAATATCCATACCTTTTATAACTTTAGCAAAAGCTGTATGTTTTCCATCAAGCCACGGTGTAGCGGTAGCGGTAATAATAAAAAATTGACTTCCGTTTGT
>CAIOHY010000404.1 GCA_903858205.1 uncultured Cellvibrio sp. | reverse complement strand
CGGTTAAGATCCGGCTCGCACCGAGGGCGAATTGATTGAAACCACTAACATAGGAAGCCGATAAACGATATGAAGGCGCACCTTGCTGCTCACCACCTTCGGGCTCGCTTTGGTTGTAACCAACCTCGATGCCATAACGCAATTTTCGGAGCGCAACTTCATAGGCAAGCATCGCAGCGGAAAACGTGTAGTCAGCAGTTGGAAAATGGTCAAAGCTTATCTTTTGTTGTTGGGTGTTGAACCGCAAAAAACTTACCGCCGACAATGGGTGTAACCACCCAACTGAAGCGCCATTACGCTCCGAATCTTGCAGCTCATTATCCAGCAAACGTACTCGCGTAAACTCACCCGATATTAACAATCGGTCGGCCGCAAAAAAATTGGCGCGGATTTCCGGCAATACAGAGATCATTTCCCGCGCCTGCTGATTTTGTGTGAGTGCTACGGCATCGGGAGTTGTCAGTAAAATTCGACGCGAATGATTTAATTCAAGTGCGAGCGGATCTTCTTGCTTACCAAAAACAACACTGGAGCTTCCTTCAGCATAGCGGTCATCGGTTTGCGATTGCTCAGAGAATTTTTGCGAAACCCAGTCATAGTTTGCCTCGGCTTCGATCAGCCAATTGGTATAGTCGGCAGTTAACCCTATTTCATACAGATCCTGGCGCTCTTCTATCGGGTTCTCTTGTGTCTTTGCGCCGTTGTCGGAAAACAGACTAGTCGCAGACAGCGAGCCTTTTACATCATTCGCCTGAACAGCGACGCAACATAAATACAGAATCGCTGCCAAACAGTGGCGTTCAATGTGTATTTTTTTGCTGCGCATGCTCTGCCACCCTACTCAATGATTAAAAACAAGACCGGCGAATTTTTCTTTGCCCACAGCATCAACCGCAGACAGAACTTCATCGGTTACCACCTTACCAAAGGGCACCATCAACAACGCATGATCACAATATTTGGCCAAAATTCTGGCTTCAGTGGATTGCTGGATAGAAGGCGCGTCTAACACGATAAACCGGTCTGGATAACGCGATTTAATTTCAGCCACCAGAACTTCCATTCGCTTGGAATTAAAAAATTCTGCTGCTGATTCGCTCGCGCCACCGGAGGGTATTACCCGCAAGCGCTCAACACCACTAGCATAAATAATATTTTTTAATGGCACGGTGTAATCCGTTAGATAACTGGAAAGCCCAGAATCAACATCACACGTGATGTATCGATCAACATCGGAGTTGTAGGGATTACAATCGACATATAAGGCTGTTTTGTGTTGATCCAACGCAAAAGTTGCAGCCAGATTGAAACTGAAATAGCAGGATGGCACTCCAACGGCTACCGACGAAACGAGCACGACCATATTGTCGGAGTGATGGCGAGCCAAGAGTTTTATGCGCACTTCACGAAAGGCGTTCAACACCTCTCGTTGACGCATTCCAGTAAAGACAATTTTTTTCTCATAGAGCTCGTCCTGCGTCCACAGCAGTGGCATTTCCATATTTTTAATTTTTTCGCGCTTGCGGTGCTCCAGAACCGCACTTTTAACCAAATGATCACTTGCTTCAACAAGTGCATCGACATCTTCCCTTAGCTGGCTTAAGTTTTTTTCTTTGTGCTTATCCATTACTTTACCCTGACAATCAGTAGGTTCAACCCTTGGCTACCAGCCAGTAGGTGACAATTGCTAGATAACAAGCCATTCCAATCGCTGCAATAAGAACGATCAGTAGAACGTCTTTCTTTAGCAACCGTTCACCAATGGGCGACTTGTAGTGCGGAACTACACCAATCACTTCGATGTCCGGTGGCAACTGCTTTTGTAAGGCTCGCGCCGAACGCAGGTGTGGATCAACGAGAATAAATAAAATGAGAAGACCGATTGGGAACAGAAAGCCAAGCACCGGGCCCACGGCTGCAAAATGGATGAAATGTAATCCTGACGGCTTTAATGGAAATGCCGCTGGCTCCTGAATACGATAAGAAACACCTTGGCCTTCGATATCGAGCGTCATGGAAACGCGCGCAGTTTCTTTACGCTGCAGCATTTCTTCATACACTTTTTTGGTCACATCATAGTCACGCGTCAGATCAGAGAGATTGGCCTGATTGGCCGCAATACGCTGTTGCCGCGCGTACTCTTCCTCTTGCAGCGAAAGCAAGGACTGCATTCGGCGTTTCTGCGAACGCAAACTCACATCGGCATCAGCGAGTTGTTTACGTAATTCCTCGTAAAGCGGGTTTTGTACCTTGTCGGAACTGCCGAAAACATCGCCCGATGATTGAATTTTATCAATTGAATTATCGAGTTCCGTGATTTGCGCGCGTAGAGAAACAACGTCCGGATAGTTTTCTTGGTAGCTCAACAACATTTGCTCAAGCTGCGCCGTTAAGGTTTGCCTGCGCTGCTTCATTTCATCGACTTGGCCTTTAGCCTTTAAATATTGGCCTTCAGTATTGAGCTGTTGCTGGATAGTGTTGATTCGCGATTGTGTTTCTTCAATCGTGATTTTTAAGCTTTCTACCTCCTCACGCAAAGACGCTATACGCGCACTTACAGCATCCTCACTGCCATCAGTATTTTTCGATTTGAATTCTTTTAACTTCTCTTCAGCTTGTTCAAGTTGCTTTTTGTAAGTCTGAACTTGCGCGTCGATAAAATTATAAGCGCCCACACTTTCATCGCGCTTGCGCTTTGCAGTGTCTTCAATAAACACATTTACAACCGCATTCAACACTTCAAATGAGCGATCGGGATTGGTTGTGGTGTAGCTGAGCTGGACGTAGTTTTCATTGCGCTCACGCGCCACTTTTACTCCACCACGAAGCTGTCTAACCATCGCGTCTTGCTGATCTTCTGAGGCATTTCCTTTTAGCAAACCAGCTTGCTTTGCGGTTTCGACCATGATTCGACGGGTGTAAATAACTTCACTGGCTTGTTCTGACCTATCTATCTTGGTTATCTCCGCACGCCCTTTCAGGAGAGGCTCAATAATGTTGGTAACATCAGCAAACAGAACCACTTTGGTGGTGTAATTTTTTGGCCAGATAAGACCAACAACAAGAAATAGATAAGCGATTCCCAAAAATAACAACGCGCACCAGAACCTGAAACGAATCAATTCTGCGCGCAGTGCAGCCAATAAATCTCTTAGATATGCTTTATCCATGAACTATCTCAATTGGTGATCCAGGAATTCATCAGCCCTGTGGTTAGAAGCTTCTTTCAGGTACGGTAACTATGTCAGAAGGCTGTAGGGAATAATTGGTCTCCACCTCGCCATCGTTGATCAGGTCATCAAGTTTGATGGGATAAACTTTAAGTTCGCCACCAACTTTACGATAGAGCTTGGCTTTGTTTGCTGACGCAAACTGATTGGGGCCGCCCGCCAAGAGGACCAAATCAAGTACCGTCATGCCTTCACGATAGGGAATGGATTGTGGATTTGAAACGGCGCCGGTAATCCTGACGCGACGCTGAAAATCAGAACTACTTGGATTGGCCACAATGACGGTAACTTGTGGGCTGCGGATAAATGTCGTCAAACTTTTAGTAATGTTCTGTGACAATTGGTCAGTGGTTAAATCGGCCGCCGCTACGTCGCCTATGAGTGGCATGGATATTTTTCCATCTGGTCTGACCGGCACATTGAGTGACAGCTCCGGATTGCGCCACACATTGATCACCAACGCATCACCAACACCGATTTTATATTCAGACAATACTGCCGCATCTGCTGCCGCAGGAGCCTGAACAGATTTGTTACTGCTGCACCCGGCCAATAATGTCACTAACAGACATGCTGAAATAACAAGATACATTTTTTTCATTTTGAACGTCCCTCGAAATTTAATCTTAGCGGCGGCTGATGCATATACTTGGCGACAGCCCGCCACTTACACTGTGGGTTTGATGTTAATGTACGCCCTTGCCTAAAAGAACAATTTCTACTGTTTGGATCATGATCAGCATGTCCATAAAAAAGCTATGGTTTTTGGTGTAGTACAAATCGTACTGCAGCTTGTTCTTAGCATCTTCGACCGACGCGCCATAGGGATACTTTAATTGTGCCCAGCCCATCAAACCGGGTTTAACTTTATGACGCATTTCGTAAAACGGAATTTGTTGTGCAAGCTCGGTGACAAATTCGGGGCGCTCTGGACGCGGACCGATAAAACTCATATGACCGGCAAACACGTTGTACAACTGGGGCAATTCATCCAAGCGCGTGTTGCGAATGAATGCACCAACGCGAGTTACGCGAGAGTCGTTCTTCTTCGCCCACACGGCACCATTTTTTTCCGCATCCTGCCTCATGCTGCGAAATTTATAAATGCGGAATGCGCGCCCATTAAGACCCACTCGAATTTGGTGATATAAAACTGCGCCCGGGCTTTCCAACTTTACCGCCAGCGCAGTGAGCAACATAAATGGCCAAAGCATAACTAGAAACACGGAGGCGAGCGCCAAATCAAATATCCTTTTGGCTAACATGCGTCGCTTGGAGTATTTGAATCCGTCGGAGAACAACATCCAGCCAGGTTGCAACAACGAAATATCAATCTTACCTAACTCGCGTTCACAGAAACTGAGTGAATCACTTGAGGGAATACCGGCAAGCTTACAATCGAGAAATTGACTTAATGGAAAGACATCACCACTTGTGCGACGGCGCTCGTCAGGCGAAATTACAATTTCAGAAATTTGAAACTCCTTGGCAAATGCAAGCCAATCCGTCGGCTCGTGAATGATTAAAGTAGGGTCCACTGCGATGGCTTCGTTTGCACTGGGTATACACCCCACAATTTTAACGCCCAGTACATTCACGTCG
>CAIOHY010000403.1 GCA_903858205.1 uncultured Cellvibrio sp. | reverse complement strand
AGTTTCATTCATTTTTTATTTCCTCTGTGACGCCTTGATACCAGCATCGCGTAGAATTTTTACTATATCTTGATAATCAGTGCCTGGTGTGGCTTTTGCGGCTTTAAGCGCATTAACAGTTTGCGTCAAATCATTCACATGATGCTGCCCCGCCACCCGATTTGGCGCCCACACCAGATTTTCTTTTCCAAAGAAAGGGTCAATGCCATATTCACGAAGTATGGCCTGTCCTTCTTTCACTAATGCCTGCTGCTTCGGTCCATTTCCCTTTTTGTACAAAATGTGGTGCCCGTGAGCATCCTTCATATTGGGTGGTTTTGGAAAACCCATACGCTCCATTACGTTGCCATAACTAATATCTATTCCTCCAATATACTCATCCAATTTGGCTTGATGAGCTCTGGACATTAACTTGCCACTTAATTTGGAAAGCGACATCGCAAGTTCAGTTTTCTTCCATGACACACCCGCTTCGGCTTTGGGAACCATATATTCCCCAAAGTTAACGGCTAAATCTATTGCCGTTCCGACCCGGCCAAACCATCCAGTTACAGCGCCAACTCCCGCTTGCAACATGTTTTTATTCAGCTGATCCATTTGAATGTTTTTCTGCACGGGCGATAAATAACCAATTTCGCCCATGATGTTCAGCGGACCTTTCTCAGCAAACAGTTCCGCTGCCTGAATTGCGCCAACGACTGGCAGGGCCGATGCTATATCTCCCGCCAGTGTCGTCTTTCCAAAACTTGACCAGTCACTGGTCTCAAACATCCGCTTGACTTCAGGACTGTATGCTATTCCCATATCCATGCGGTCAATCATTCCTACAAAGTCGTTAATGGCCATAGCGGTATGTATTGTTCCACCACGGATGTCTCCCGCCAGAGTTCGATCATCTGCAGACGCAATATATTGCTGAACATAGGCTGCTTCCTGCTCAAGGGTAGTGATTCCCGCGATGTCACCGGTTCCCAGTCGAGCGGCTAAAATGTTGTACAGGGGATTGTCAGTGATATCCCCCTGCCTGAGCGACGACACCAACCCTTCGTAACTGGATGGATCGGATGGATCAAACCCCTTAATTGATTCCCCTATCGCAGCCAGCTTATAAGCCTCTTTGCTGAGCTCATCAGCAAAGAGTCCCATCTCGCTACCGGTGCTGGATTTTTCTCTGCGCGCGATAATCTCGTCTCGCGCTAGCTCCCACGGTGATTTTTCCCCAGATCGCTCGGGAAGCTCCCATCTCAGCCAACTACTTCTTTGTGCAGCCTGAAGGGCTTCAGCTCGTGAAGCGCCCTCTTTACGTGCAGCGTCATAAACGTCCCTCTCTGTGTCAGTCAGTTCTTTTAACCCTGAATAGTTCTGCGCAACATCCACTATTTCATTGCCGAGTTGGTTTCCAAAGGCATCTTCGGCAAACGCCGACGCTACTTGTCGTACTGACACGATTTTTTCTAAAGGCATCAATATCTTAAAGAGCATTCGCGCACCGGCCGCACGACTTTACTAAAAAAATTCCCTAGATGCACTTTTAAAGGCGAACGTTTTTTGTTTTCCATTATTTTTTATGTTGGTTTTTTGAAGCTGCGCGGGAGTGTTGCTGTGCGCGCAAGCGCACGGCAACGCGAGCGCGTAGCCACGCACGGCGGTAGGGCTTGCTAGAGCGATGAACGTGCCCCGTGCGTAACGCACACACTCGCTAACGAAGTGCGGGCATGCGCGCAGCGGAGCGTAAGCACGCAGTGCTGAAGCCGCGAGCACATGACCGCCCAGGTAAAGCTTTTAGTTTTTGTTTGCGGCTTGCCGCCACCTTGAAGCGCAAGCGGCATTTAACATAGCGTAAATTATGCGGCGCGCAGCGCGAACAGTGGCTTGGTTGGCGTTGCCGTTTTTGTTTTCGGCAACGCGAACCAAACACTGCGCATAATTCCTACGTTATGTTAAGTGCTGCTGGAGTGGTGAAGCCCTGAAGCGCAGGGCGCTTGCTGGAAGGAGGAACGACTGCAAGCAAGGGGTTTGGTAAATTAAAAATGCTGCAAAGCGCATGACCGTTTGGCGCGACGGATGCGCTCTTTCGGTTTTGCACACGGCGTGACGAACGGTGATGTGCGTGCTGCGGCTGTTTTGTTTTTTGTCCGAAGCGATTTGTGTCCGCATCTGATATCAGTGAATCGAAGGTTCCTCACTCGCTTCTACGTCAAGCATCGCTAGTAACTCAATCTCCGATTGCTCGACAGTCACAAGAGAAACATCTTTTTCTTTTTTTGATTTTATCAGCGCCGCCGCTGGATGGGTTTTGCTGTGAATCTCTTTTAATTTCTTCACACTCACTTGCGTGTAAATTTCGGTGGTTGATATATCCGAGTGGCCGAGCATTTCCTGAATGAAGCGAATGTCGGCACCGTTTTCTAGCATCAGTGTGGCCATT
>CAIOHY010000402.1 GCA_903858205.1 uncultured Cellvibrio sp. | reverse complement strand
CGTACCTGACCATTGCGGAAGGCATCTTCATCAATATCTTTTACATCGCGCTCGACTATATTAACCAGCGAGCCCGTTAATAATTGTTTGAGAATTTCACCTGCTGCTTCTGGTGAATTAGCGTAAACGCCAGAATGCATTTTCACTCCGCAGGGAACGCCCAACACAGGCTGCGATGTACCAATTACATTAGCAATTAAGCGCGCAGTACCATCGCCACCGGCAAATAAAATCAAATCAACCTTTTGCTGCAACAGCGCGGTGGCCGCTGCACAGGTGTCTTGCGCGCTACTTGGTTGTTGTTGTGCGGCGCCTATAACCCGCGTCGTGAAACCAGATGCACGAGCGCTGATTTCACCCATGTCTCCCGCGAAACAAAAGACTTCTATTTTTTCAGGCAAATGACTAATGATTTCTAAGGCGCGCTGCATACGCTGCAATGCACGCGGCTCGGCACCGCGCGCTAGTGCTTCGATGCGAATCGCATCACCATCGGATCCTTTTAGACCGACACTGCCACCCAAACCAGCATAAGGATTAATAATTAAACCGAGTTTAAACACAGTGAAATCCTAATACCTGCAGCCATTTTTTATCGGACTCTGCGATATTTTCCGCATGTAATTGGTAATTATGAAATTCACGGCGCACAGGATAATGTTTGCGCAGCGCATCAAAACCTTCACCAAAAATTACTTCGCCGGTAAACGCTTGTGCAGCCAGTGAGCGCAAACGCGCGTCGTCAGCGGCGATATCGTAAACCTGCTTTATTAAATCTTTGGCGATATTGAAAACATTATTGTGCGCATCAATACCTTTATCGATACGCAATTGATTATTCACCAATGGCGGAACCAATGCAGTGAGTGAGGATTGCGGGGATTTATCAAAATGGCGGCACAGGGCTTGGTAAATCATCTCAGTGCCGTTTAATTTTCCATCGTAACTGTAACCGGCAATATGAGGGCTGCCGAGCAAAACTCTATCGAGCAATTCCAGTGAGATGTCTGGCTCGGGCTCCCACACATCCAGTACCACACGCAGATCATCGCGCTCGGCCAAAACGTCTTGCAACGCCTGATTATCAATGACAGGGCCACGACCACAATTGATTAACACCGCGTTCTTTTTTAACTGCATCAACTCGTCGCGCCCCAATAAATGAAAACTCGGATGCGAGCCAGCAGTGATTAAAGGGGTATGCATACTGATCACATCGCACGCCAACACCTCTTCGAGGCTCGTGAGATCCGGATTTTCGGCGAGTGTCAAATTGGGATCATAGCAACGCACGTCAACGCCTTGCGCCTTGAGCCGTCTGTAGAGCAAACCGCCCACATTGCCACAACCAATAACACCGAACTTTACCGGCAACCAATTGGTGCCCAAATGGCAAAGCGCTGCGTAAACAAACTCAACCACTGAATTGGCATTACACCCGGGGGCGCTGGACCAACGAATCCCCTGTGCATCAAGATAGGTCTGATCCAAATGATCGACTCCAATAGTGCAGGTGCCGACAAACTTTACCTTGCTCCCCTGCAATAGCGCAGAGTTTACTTGGGTCACTGAACGAACAATCAAGGCATCTGCATCGCGCACATCGGCTGCGGTCATGGTTCGCCCCGGCAGACAAACCACCTCGCCCATATGACCAAAAAACGCGTTCACCAGCGGGATGTTTTCATCCGCAACAATTTTCATAACGGCTCGCTTAGGTTGGAAAAGGGACTGTATAGACTCGATCTGCGATAAAATCGCGCGGCAGATAAGCCCCGGGAATAAAAAAGTTGCCCATAGCAGTTGTGCTTTGGGGATTTAGCATATACTTTATATAGTGATGGTGACGTTAAAACCATCTTTTGGCGCCTGATCTTTCGTCAGGCTCTGCCTCAATTTAGGGGGTGGTATTATGAAGATCTCAGACACTGGCCACAACATGGATAATGTGGTTGATCTCTTTACCAGGAAAACCTATTCAGCCCTTCATGATGAGCGCTTCATCCGTCTTGCTCCTGAATTGGACGGACTGGAAATGCTCTACTCAAACGATACCAGCTCCGAAAAACTCTACAGTCTTAAAATCCTTTGTTGGGGCTTACGCGCCAACGGAGAAGTCGTTGGCCTTGTTCCCTGGCTCAATGACATAGTGCCCTGCCCCGACCTCTGTGATCCGTTGAATGGACATTGGGAAGGTTATTATGATCCGGGCATTGACGAACTCTTCTTTGAAGCGCCAATGCACAAGATCATTGAACTGGAGACAGCGGCAGAGTATTACGAAGTTCAGTGCGACAGCGGAGATGATGTCATCCAGGAACTGCCTGATACTATTGGTACGCATGCCGTATTGGCTGTGCCCGATAGTAAACGCCTTTCGCTGGTAGAGGTCGTGAGCTGGAGTCTGCACTTTGACGGCAGTGTCTACGCCATGATCAGTGACCCGGCCAAAGTAGTCAGCACGCCAGTCTTGCCAGGTGATGACTCTTTGTACGAAGCTCAGGCCAGCGAATCCTTCCGTTACTTCTTCCAACACCAAATCGCCAACAAAATTAAGGCCGAAGACCCTGAAGCCATGGCAGCAATTTCCATGCTGGTTGATGGGATACAATAGGCCTGATACACACCTGCATTTCAGTCTGAATAACGCCGCAATTGCGGCGTTATTTTTTTGCATACACAAAAAGATATAACCAAAAAATCGAAAATAAAATTTTTTACTTTTTACGAATATAAAAAAAATAACTTTTTTCTGTTTCCTTCTGATCAACCAATTCATGACCAAGAAATAAACAAAATTTGGGAATATCGCGCAGCGTCGATGGATCGGTCGCAATCACTTCAATGAGGTTACCAATCGCAGCCTCGCGCATCACTTTATGTAACATCATGACTGGTTCGGGGCACAATAAACCCGAAGCATCCAAACTTTTATCAATTGTGTCATTCATAGTTTTAAATCGTCTATATACTTTTCGGCAAATAGCCAAGCGATTGCTATTCTTAGGTCAACGGAACAAGCATCCTGGAAATACTCTAACAACCTGGGAACCTCGTTCGATGTCTCAAAAAACGATAAGCGATCATATGCCCACCGATTTTTTCAGTCGCCAAGCACTGGAGTTAACGTTTCGCCTGTTGCGAACCAACTATCCACTACTGGCGCATTCGATTAAATACACTATTGATAACACAGCAAATGTATCTTATGAAGACTTCCAGTCGGCTTATACAGGTGAAATGTTACTCAACTCCGAAGTATTGGCCTCACTTAAAGCTCACACTATCGGAAAGGTTGTATCAGCATTAACGGATATTGGTGAAGAAGCACTCAAGCAACATGATTTACCACCAAATCACATGACACTGATGCGCTCCTTGATTGAAGATTGGGTTCAACTCACCGAATGGGTGCTTGCACATACGGCAGCAGACCAAAGTGATCGTACGTCCTATCACTAACACCCGAGAATCAATGCGCGTTTAAGAAACGCGCAAATGACCAGTCACTTCTTCTCTATCGTGATACAACTGCTTGAATTGGATTTCCACTTTAAACCCGGCTTTTTCCAATGCGGAACGAATACGCTCTTCGCATTTTTTCACTTCCAAGTAGCGCTGTTTCATGGGTAATTTCAAGTTAAACACCGCTTCACGACAATTGGCTTTAGTGAACCAACTAATCACCATACTCGTCACACGCGCCGGTTTATCAACAATATCGCATACCAACCAATGCACTGGCTTTTTTGGCTCGTACAAAAAACCATCAGTCAAAATATGCAGGACTTGCCCGGTCTCCAACAAATTTTTATCCATTGGTCCATTATCAACTGCCTCAACATACATGCCGCGCTGAACTAATTGCCAAGTCCAGCCACCGGGTGCTGCACCCAAATCCACTGCGCGCATACCAGACGCCAAGCGCGTATCCCAATCTTCTGCTGGAATAAAATGATGCCAGGCTTCCTCTAGTTTTAAGGTTGCGCGGCTGGGCGCTTCTTTGGGTAAACGCAAACGTGCGATTCCCATAGGCCAAGGCGATGAGTTATACGCAGGTATCACACCTAAATAGGCTTGGGTACCGGTGATAAACACCAGATGCAAACGCATGTGGCTACTCGGTTGAAATAACTTATTTGCTTTTAGTGCTTTTTCAAATGGTGCTGTAAATTTTTTACTTAAGCCTGAAAGCTCTTTACCCTCGTTGGTATCAATAGTTTCAATCACCAATTCACTCGTACGCGGTAATGCTTCCGCTGCTGCAAGCAGTGGAGTGACGCGATCAGCGACAGGCAAGTCATCGATCAGACCTGCACTCACAAACCACTGGCGAGTGAAAATTAATTTGGTGAAGCGCAGCTGTTTGGTGATTAAATCTGCACCCTTCGGCTCTTGAGTGATAAAGACCACGTAAGCACTGTTATCTTTGGTTTTGCTGTAACCATAAATACCCAGCTCACCGGCTAGATCAGTAATTTCTGCCGCGCATTCTTTTTCAAATCCAGCACGACAATGCAAAAATAAATGATTCACAATTTTTCCGTTATCTAATAATCGTTTAAAAATGACGGAGCACTATTGCTCCATGAGTTCCGCATCGCGGCGCGACAAAATACTCACCGTTTCTGTCGCGGTATCAAACACCACCACAATGTCACGGCGTTTTAATTGCTGTTTAATTTGTTCAACCTTGGTACCGAGCGATATCTCTTCAATGCCATAATCGGTTCCTTCGCGGGTAATAAATTCTTCAATTAATCCTTGCAATGCATCGCTCGACAATTGTTCATACGGAATAATCATCTTTCTCTCTTTCTGGTTTGTGAGCAGTAGCAGGTGGTACAGCGGCTGACTTGTTCGGCAGCAGTAAGCGGAGTAATCTTCGCCTATCTACGCTCATTAACTGTTCCACTCAAAAATAAGGAATCACCGTGAATACACAACTGGTTTTAACTGTTCTCTGCGATGACCGCCCCGGTGTTGTTGAACAACTCGCCCAAACCATCAGCGACCATCATGGTAACTGGCTGGAAAGCCGCATGGCGCAACTCGCAGGGAAATTTGCTGGAATCCTTCAGATCGCGGTGGCAGATGCCCATCAGAACGAATTGCGTACTGCTCTGGCCGGATTGGCTGATAAAGGTTTCAAAATCGTTATTGAAAATGCGGTCAGCACCTCCAAACCCGACTGCCGCGAGTTCAGTTTTAGCGTGGTAGGCAATGACAGACCCGGCATTGTACGGGAAATTGCCCAAGCTTTTGCCGCGCGCCATATTAACATGGGAGAGCTGGAAACGGCGTGCTCAAGTATGCCTTGGTCAGGAGAACCGCTCTTTGAAGCGACGGGTATTATTGAGGTGCCCAAATCCGTCGATATGAACGAGCTGTATGACTACCTGGATAAGATTGCCGATGAGCTGGCGGTCGATATCCGATTGGAATCATCCACTGAGCGAAACACCTAAATCCACTCCCAATAACAAGGGCCGCACTTGCGGCCCTTGTTCAGTCAGCAAACCATTTTAGGAATAGTTAATGTTTGCGCTTTTTAACTCCTCATCAAACTTTTCCAATTCAATATTGATCGCCGTCGTAGAAATGTTGACTTCATAAAATGAACACAACAACGACACTACTAACAAGATCAAGCTCACCGCAAACAAATACATTCCCGCCACAAGAAAATCGAGCAAAAGCGAAAACATCGACAAAGTACAGAATACAAACGACAGCACGCCAAACGCCTGCATCAACCGGATTACTGCCATACGCACACGCAAGTTTTCGATCTGACGAATAACAATGTCACGGCTGGGCGCATTTTCTAAATTGCTTAACTGGCGAATCACATTCGCGAGTGTCACAAAACGATTAGTGTAGGCCAGCATCAATAATGAAATTGCCGGGAACAATAAACTGGGGGTGGTGATGGTCATTTCCATAAGGGGATTTTCACCTCAATTAAAAGCGTTCGCGCCAATAAATTACCCGGTCGTGACCACGATAGCTGCCAAACGTATAACGTGCAGCGGGCAGCGTTAGATCAGAAAAAGTGCCGTCCTGATTCCAATCAAATCTTAGCCAGGGATAACTCGTAAGATCAACGGTGACATTAAAGCTTCCCGTACCACCTCCGCTTGGCGCACTGAAAGAGTGAGTGGCTGATCCACTAACGAAACCTACTTCGGTAGCCGTCATCTGACCATAGACACCCGTAGTGCTGCCTCCTGTTAAGCCAACGGTTAAGTTCGCCGGCGTTAAAATATTGCCGGTAGGATAACTAATTGCACTACGTAAAATTTTTGTGCAACTGTCAATTGTATTGGGCGCAAAAAAACTGCCGGTCCAAAATTCTGTTGCAAAATTCACAGGAAGACTCGCTGTTTCCGGACCAAATGCATCATCCAACCGTAAGCGGCCGTAACGCATATTAAATGGGGAACCCAATTTTACGGCGTTACACCCAAGGCCAACACACACACCCGTTGACGAGGCATTCATATCCAAGCTTTGCATGCTGCGCGAGTCAAACGAATCGGTTAACTGCAAACCCACTTGAAGACTTGCAAAAGGACCATCAGGTGTTTGATTGGTGACAAGTCTATTGAACGTAGCATTTGCGGAGTTAATCGCCAAGGCTCCAGCAGCCCAAGTATGCGTCGCACCGTCAACAAAACGTTGCAAATTGAGCCCTGAACCTGCGTTCTCGGTCACGTAAGCGACGGTCGGCATAGTGCCATACGCGGGAATGTAATTGGTTAATTTGGTATTTGCGACACCTCTTGCCTCGATGGAGTAGCTTAAGCTCAATGGCTGTTGCATGTAGGAAAATGTAGCGCAACTCGAATTCGTCAGTACCGGATTAACCAACGTAAAATGATTCGGATAAAAACGCCCTGCAACAAGATTACCGTCACTGAAATTACTAATGTTGCCGGCCGATAAATAATCGTTATCCGTCAATGACGGTCTAATTCGAATGCTACCGGCTTGATTCCACTGGATCCCGGAATTAACAAAGGTTCCTGCTGGAGTTGAAGCGGCAAAGCTACCGGAATTCGTTAACGCCGTTAACACGCCCCCTGTTGGATGAACGAGAGACGATGCAGTCAACGAAATCGCATCTTTCTCGGATGTTGTTTCATTTCCAAAATTGGGCGTGACTGCACCGCTGGCATTACGCGCTTGCACAAACACTTTAAATTGTTCGCCCGCCGGAATAAATCCCGCACCACTAGTTGTGGTTTGCGGCGTTGGCGTGTTGGATGAATTTGTAATGTTACTCACGGTTAACAGATGCGGCTTAACCACAAAAGCGTTACTGCTGGTAGACACAGTAAGTTCTGGATTATTTCCGAGTGCATCAATTTTTAAACGACCATGCAAGGTTACCTGACCAACATCAGAATAATTGATGGTCATGGGCGCTTCGCCATTCGCATTAAACGTCAAATTCACATTGTTGTAGGTAACCGCAGCCGCATTATTATTAGCGGCAATCGAAGAACCATTCACGGTAAAGGTTTGGCCGCCAACACAAGCAGTTGGATTATTGCAAGTAAAGCCCAACCCCGTTTGAAGTGTTCGTGATGCAACTATCGCTTCACATACGCCTGTTTTGGGATTAGTGCTAATCACCTTTGCGATTGCACCGCCGTTTACGCCGGCAACTTGTGTTGGGATATTCGCGAGCGCGGAGTTCTGCACAATACGCAGTACCGTATCGACGAACGTGATTGTTGAAGTACTCGATGCAGTCGGACTCGTTGCTGTTAGCGTTAAGGTCCCTGGTGTTGTTTGGCGCAAATATTTTGTAAAACTGGATTCGTTACCCGTAAAGGTAAATGTATTGCCCCCATCCCAAACACCGGTTGCCGGTGTTGTGCTCAGAGTAACAACGGTGCCAGCTGGCGGATTGTAAACAACGTTTGCGGTGTTGCGTGCAGAAATAGTCACAGATTGCGCAGCGCAGGTGATGCCAGGTGGATTATCATACGCAAATAGATAAGAGGCCGGCGTTGCAACACATTCATAAAGTCCTGCCGCCGATACAGGTGACGAACCAGTACCTCGGGGAATATCGACATAGGATCCATTTGACGGTGTTTGCCAACGCAATTGTACTACTGCAGAAACAGTGGCCTCACGATAGTCCACTCTAATCGGATAACTGTTTCCCGCAACCAAATTCATTGCGACCGAAGTATGTGTTGTCACGGGATGATCTATCCATTCATCAATTAACAAAACGCCATTAACTGTCACACGCACCCGGTCATCAGAATTAGTTTGAAAGCGATGAATTCCTGATTGGGAAACATGCAGATAGCCTTCCCAACGCACAGAAAAATTATCGGCGCCAATACCGCTCGGTCCAGGCGCACCGCTACCCCAATCAAAATTGATGGGGCCATCAGATCGGGTACTGGTAACGGGTGGGGTTAGCGTTGAGTTATTGAAATAGCTGCCAGTAATACCTGCCGTTAAACCAGTCCCGCAGGAGGCTACGGGGGTAACCGGCTCGGGCAAACATTCGTATAAACCAGCGCCCATAGTCGGAAGCGGTCCGCCGGGGATGGCGACGTAAGTGCCGGCACCGGGTAACCGCCAACGCAAAGCGATAACCGCGCCACCGCCCCTCTCATAATATTCAAGAGTAATGGTGTAAGTATTGCCCGCTACTAGATTGATATCCGTTGATGTATTGGCTGTGGGGGCATGATCAGTCCAATTGTTAATGACTAAATTGCCATTAATATACAAACGCACACCATCGTCTGAATTCGTCTGAAAGCGATAGGCTCCCGTTTGGGTTACTCGAACATAACCACTCCACCGCGCTGAAAAATTATCAACCGTAATTCCACCCAAACCTGGCGATGCAGTGCCCCAATTAAAATTAATTGGGGCATCGGTGCGCCGCCCCATGACGGGCGCGTTAAGCGCGGTGTTATTGTAATAATTGCCGGTAATACCGCTCCCAGTACCCGCCGTGCAATTCATAGGCGTAGGAGGAAGTGGTGCGCCGCCGCAGGCATTGGCTGGCGTTGAACCCGGCACACAGGTGCCATAAACAGCTCCACCATTAGTAACGTTGACTGTTGAGTAGTTGGGTGCTGTGAGATTACCGTAAACAACAGCATTATCCACTGTGACTGGCCCACTCGTGCTGGTGACAGTAATTGACGATGAGCCTGACCCTAATACACTGCCGCTCTGAATTGTCACGACACTAGCGCCAGTGATGCTGCCGCTGGTCATAGTCACACCCGAAAATGTCGCCGGGTTATTGGCGGTCAACACAACGTTACCCACGAGTGTACCGCCCGTGATACTCACGCCCGATTGAGCTTGTGCACCATCCCCCAAATTGGTTGAGCTAGTGGTGATAGTGCTATCGATACTGGTCACCTTTCCGGTAACAGTTCCACCAGTCAGATTAATAATGCCTCGCGTTGTGATGGTGCCTGTCACTGATGTATTAATCAGTGTGATATTGCTGCTACTGGAGGCTGTTATGTTGCCGTAAATCGTGTTGGTATTACCCGATTGAATAGCGCCATAATTCGCAACTAAATTAATCCGATTGGTTGAACTGCCAATCGTATTATTGCTCAACACAAATCCGTCATCTGCAGAAATTGTGATGGTGGTATTCGCCGTTAGAATATCTCCACTGCCAAGCGTAACTCTCCCATTACTGGTGCAGGTATAAGTGGTACCCGATACGCTCCAACTGGTACTACAAGGAGGATAGGAGCCAGATGTCAGATTGTAAGTGACAGCATTTACTAGCGACGAAAACGCAACTGATAACACCATTAGCATCCATTGCACTATTCCATTTTTAAAATATCGCGACAGATAAAATAGTATTGGCATTTGTTATTGCTCCCGGAACGCGCCAACTTCAAGAGTACGCACCGCACGAAAATGATCGTTAGGGCCACAGGTGCCGACGCTTCTGAGTTTATAAAAACTTCTTGTTAGGCCAACCGCCGCCGTCTGCAAATAATTGGCAGCTGTTGCAGGCGCGCAAGCGGTATTATTTTGATAAGTACAGGTACAGGTGACGGCGGCGGTACAGGCCTTTAAACCATTTACAGTCGCAAAACTTTGATTGATCGCCATAGCGACACACGCCTGATCCGTTGCCTGGCGATTAGCGGTTGCCAAGAATAAGTTTTGCATCGCGCGTTGCGCCCCGCTCTCCGCCGCATAAAATGCCTGAACATTCGTGAACTCCTGAATACTGGCGTTTTGCGTTTGAACAGACGTGCGAGAAATAGTAAGCGCCAATGCGCCCATCACCACCAAAATAAACAACGCCAGCGGTAATAAAAAGCCACGTTGGTGATGACGAAATGACACTGAAAATTGATTAGGGCACATTGCGAATTAGCACCCTCTGCGTGAAGTTGATGGTTTCACCACCACTGGAAAAATCCAGTGAGATCGTAATTGCCGTATTGCGGTTTTCAGTACCCGCCGCCAATGCAAACGGCGCAGCGGAAGACACATTGCGCGCAATAATATCGCTGGCAGCAGCCACATCTACACCTGCGTTTGCCACGTTAACTCCCTGATAAAAGCGCAACACATTAGCCACAACACAAAAGGCTTGCGGATTATCCAGCAAATAATAACGTTTGTTGACCGAATTCCGTTGCCAGCGTTTTGCGCTATTCAAGGTAATGCTGCCGCCCGCATAACCTGCGCGAGACACAGCCGTAGCACCGTAAATTTCAGCGGCCGACATAGCCCCAATAGCGACGTAAACTGGGTTGCCAAAATCAACAGACACGGGAGATGCCGCAATCGTCGTCGTTGCTGCAGCAAGATTTTGATTGTCTGGGACCGGCTCAAAATAATTTCCCCCGCCTGCAATTGGCATAAACTCAATGCAGCTTCCTGCATTGGTCACGCGCACCGAATACGGAAGAGCAACGCGCAATTGCCGTGTCATGCGTTCCAATGCCTGACGCGAGCTATTCACTAATATGGCGCGGGTTTGAGTGCGTTGATAAGACTCAGTCGTTTTTACAACAAATCCGGTGCCTATAGTGGCAAGAATAGAGAGAATAACAACAACCACGATTAACTCGATCAGTGTAAAACCTGATGAGTAAATTCTTTTTGTAAATGAAAGTCCGTTTACTTTTAGCGACTGATGCTTCACTAAAAATTTGCTCGTTCGGCTGCCAGCAAAATGGTTTCCCCCCTTGGCGTTGTTACGCGCACGGTAACAAGCTTAATGGTATTCGCTGCATTAGTTTCTACCGTAACCGAACGCGCATAACCCGCATAAGGCGTATCACTCCAGTTGCGATAATCATCTACATCGTTCATGTTGGAATCGGGTGTATCGTCACACAATGTGCATGCGGGTATTCCCCCAGTGGGTGTGCTTTCAGAATATTTCAAAGACAGAATTTCATCCAACAGAGATTGTGCAGTCTCTAAGGCTTGAATGCGGACAATCGGATCGACATTGGTGATCGTCGCTTGCCGATAAACTCCCACCAAAGCCAATAAAGCAATGCTGACCACGACAATGAATACGACCATCTCGATAAGGCTAACACCTAAGACCTGCGCCGGATGTGTTATCGCTTTATTGCGCATAGGCGTAACCACTAGCATCAACTTGAATCGTCGCTGTAACACCACTGCTATTACCGGAACCTGTGAGGACTATTTGTGTCGCTGCAGAAATACGGCCTAACTTATCGTAGGTCAACGTGAGTGCGGGCAGCGCTACGCCCGTGGGCATGGTCAGCGGGTAAAAATCGTTACTGACCCTGATGGGATTACCGTTTTCATTGACACTGATTGAGTTAGCGGTAAGTACTAAAGAAATATTGCTGCGCATCATGGCTTGTTGCTGTGCAAAAAATAAAGCCGCGATGAGATCATCGCGGCCTGATTGTATTGGAACCACACCTGCTGAACCTAAACGACTAAAAAGTGTAATCGATAAAATACCTACAAGAATGATTACAGTAACTAGCTCTATTAATGTAAAGCCTCTGGGCGTATTTTTCATGAGGTTTCATAATTACGCTTTGCAAAATTAAGGGGTAACGCCATAGGCGGTAAAGTTTGCAGTTTTACTTTTATAAGTAACAACACACGTGCCTATAGCCCCTTGAGCAATAGCTGTTGCAGGCGTAATAACATAATCAACTGAAGGTAAACCTCCATCAAGGGCATTTGCCACATCAGGACACGATGCAACAGAAACTAAAGCGGTCGTCGTTGGAAGACCCGCATCATTGGCAATATTGTTTGCATGATTCAATGCTGCCGCACTCGCTAGCGCACCAGCCACACCATCGACAGCTGCCTTTTCTGCCGCATCTGATAGATCAACAAATTTCGGCAATGCCGTCGCCGCCAAAATCCCCAAAATTACAATTACCGCAATTAACTCGATCAAGGTAAAACCAGATTGCTGTTTCATAGATAAGACTCCGCGCCATTAAGAGATAACATTAAACACTGTGCAGTGGGCTCAATAGAACCAAGACCTGAAGGTTAGTCATAATTGTTCTCCGTAAATACCTCTGGCATTTACGAACAAAAATTTACTCCTTTAAATCAATATATAGCTAAAAATCTCAAGAATGCGAGTTTATAAACTAATTAATATTTAAATGTTAATGACCTGTTGCACTGAATACTAACCTGCCATCCAAAGGGTAATAATCAAAATAGGCAGCGCCATCCATAAATTCATAGCGGCAGTTATTAGCCCTAGCAAATACGCGATATTCGCTGCGGCTTTTTATAGTTTCCCCCTTCGCAATAGGCGAGGGATTTTGTAGTAGCTGCTGCCATAACTGATAACAATCCTCATCGGTCACTTGATAATCCTCGGCAATTGGGCCAGCAACCGATACAGGCCAGCCCTGCTCAGAAAAATAAAGTGCCTGCATGGAATGGGTTAAGGGGCCTTGTTCACTCTTTTTATGAGCAATATTTGTTACAAAATACTGAATGCGTGCATTCGCCGCACCCGTCATAAAATGGTGGGATATAATTTCCAGACGCAAAACCCGCGCATCTTCAGCCATCAAGGCATAACGCCCCAGACCGGCAAGCGCGATAATGGCGATAACAATAACGGCAACAAAAAACTCGAATCGCCCCTGGTGGTAAGTTTGGATCAAAAGCGCCTCACTTTTGAATGCTGTACATATCCCACATGGGCAGGAAAATACCCAACGCAAGCACGGTGACAAAACCGGCCATAATCACAATCATGATCGGCTCGATCCTATCGCTCAGTTGTTTTACATCGTAGTCCACTTCGCTCTCATAAAAAGCCGCGACCTCAGCCAAGAGCGCATCAACTTGGCCACTCTCCTCGCCCACTGAAATCATTTGCAACACCAAGGGCGTAAACATGCCGCTGACTAAATGGGTTTGAAACAGACCTTCACCCCGCTCAACTCCCGTACGAATGCCGCGAATTTTATCGCCAAGATAGGGGTTATCCACGGCACGCGCGCTTAATTCCAACGCGTTTGACAGTGGCAAACCTGCATTCAACATCAAACCAAATGAGCGAGCGTAACGCGCAAGCGAGGCGCGCTCAATAATATCGCCCACCACAATCAAACGGAGCTTCTTGCGCCCCCACACACGGCTACCTTCCGGCGTGTTGACATAGTGATGCGCCCAGGCAACCGCTGCCACAATCGCAGCAAACAAATACAGCCAGTAATTCACAAAAAAATCGGAGACGCCAATCAGAATACGCGTAGGCAATGGCAGCTGTGCACCAAATTTTTCAAACATCCCCGCAAAGGCGGGAATCACTTTAATATTGATAATCGCAATTGCGATGGTGATGGCAATCAATACAAACGAAGGATAGCGCAGCGCGGTTTTAATACTTTTCATGGTCGCGAGATCTCGCTCCATGTATTCACTCAACTGTTTAAACACCAAATCCAATCGACCAGAGTTCTCGCCCACACCAACCAAACTCACAAATAAATTACTGAATATTTTTGGATGCGCACGCATAGCAGTAGACAATTCAGTGCCCGCCTCCAAGCGTTCCACAATATCGTTTAACGCTTGCTGAAACGCATAATTACGCAGGGATGCGGACAACCCACGCAAACCTTTTACCAAAGGGATGCCGGCACGGGTAATGGTGTGCATCTGGCGGCAAAACATAATCAACTCAACCGTTTCCACTCGCCCACGATTAGTGGCGCGCGCAAACTGCTCTGAAAAACTCAATTGCTCGATAAATTCCTTTACCTCAACAGGCGTTACACCACGGCCAAGCAATTGATTGACGGCGGCATCCTGACTGGATGCATCTAACTGACCGCTAATCAAACGGCCTTCAACATTCCGGCCTTTGAATTCGTAAATTGCCATCGCTATTGGTTACCCGACATTTTAGATTTCATCGATTTGCGCTGAAATTGTCATCACTTCTTCAAGCGTTGTAACACCTTCCATCGCGTAGCCCAAGGCCGCCTCACTGAGAGTGACAAAATTAGGAACAGCGTAGGCTGCACGCGTAAAAGCATTAATGTCATTCATGCGCAATGCTTCCGCCATCGCCTGGTTTAACTCCAGCATTTCAAAAATACCAACGCGCCCGCGATAACCCGTATTGTGGCAGTGTGGGCAACCCGCCCCCTGTTTAAATGGAATCTTGCTAAAGTCTCGCCCCTTGCCGATAGTTGCTAACAACTGTTGTTCATTGGCATCGGGCGTATAGGGTTGTATACAACTGCTACAAATACGGCGCACCAATCGCTGCGCAACAATTGCTTTAAGTGCGGTCGCAACTAAATAGCCATCCACACCTATATCCATCAAACGCAGTGCTGATGTCACCGCATCGTTAGTGTGCAAGGTCGATAAGACCATGTGGCCGGTCATGGATGCACGCAGCGCAATTTCGGCTGATTCAGCATCGCGGATCTCACCCACCAATAAAATGTCCGGATCTTGCCGCAAGGTGGCGCGCAACACACTCGCGAAATTCAAACCAATTTTTTCATGCAGTTGCACCTGGCTGATACGTGGCAAACGGTATTCAACCGGATCTTCTACGGTGATGATTTTTTTCTCGGGTTTATTTAATTCAGACAAGGCACCATAAAGCGTTGTTGTTTTACCGCTGCCGGTAGGCCCAGTGACCAATACCAAACCGTGTGGGCGTGTAATGGCCTTACGAAACCTATCGATTAAGTAAGGCGGCATACCAACATTGTTTAACGAGCGAACACCATCTGTTTGATCAAGTAAACGCATTACCACCGACTCGCCAAATTGCACCGGCATGGTAGAAATACGCACATCAATATTGTGGTGTTTTACTTTCAGGTTAAATCGGCCATCTTGCGGCAACCGTTTTTCAGAAATATCCATACCCGACATTAATTTCAAACGCACTACCAAGGCCGAGGCGATGCGTTTTTCATTCATTACTTGCTCAAGCAATACGCCATCAATACGGTTGCGAATACGCAGCACTTTCTCATCCGGTTCGATATGAATATCTGACGACTTGGTATTAATCGCTTCTTCAAATATTTTTTGCAGCAGTTTTACCACCGGCGCTTCACTGTCAGTTGCATCCACGGCAAAGTCAGCCAAATCCAACGCGGACTCTTGCAACTCCTCATCCAGCTCACCCGCAAGCGTGGCAATTTCGCTGGCGCGAGTGTAAGCAATATCGAGAATATCCAGCAGTTCCGATTCGCGCACAACAGCAGGCTTGAGATTTTTTTGTAGTATTCGCTGCAACTCATCCAGACAAAAAATATCGGTAGGGTCGGCCATGCCCAATAACAAACCATCTATATCCTCACGCAACAACATCACGCGATAGCGACGAGCGCTGGTTTCCGGCAACCGTTGTACCAATTGGTGATCAAACCGAAACTGTTTTAACTCCACAAACGGAATATTGAGCTGTGCTGACAACAAACTGAGTAACGCATGTTCCTGAACGTAGCCCAACTCAACCAACGTGGCGCCTAACTTTCGGCCAGTGAGTTTCTGCTCGTGCAAGGCATGCTGCAATTGAGTTTCGGAAATAATATTTTTCTCGACGAGCAAATCGCCGATTCGAATACGTTTGGGTGTAAATGAATTAGTCATACACTATTGACTCGTTGTTACTGTTGCAAAGCAGCGATGCGCTGCCGGACGTAATCGCGCACTTGCGGTTGCAAATCAACATATTGATTTACACGCTGAAAGGCTTGCACGGCGACTTGCGGTTGATTAAGCGCATCTTGTGCCAAGGCGAAACCTAACCAATAAGCGGATTTATCACCGAACACACTAAGCAAACGACGGTAATGATTTGCGGCTTCTAAATGCATTCCGTCACGTTGGTATAAACCCGCAAGGAGCGCGCGATAATTTTCATCGCGCTCTGCCTCGCCTAAATGCGCTTCCAACAATTGAATTGCCTGAGCATCCTCGTTTTTAATCGATGCGATCTTCGCCGTATAAAATGTTTGCTCAACAACGGATAAATAATTCACTTGCGCAAGCAATGCGTGCATAGCATCGGTATTTTCTCGTGCCGCAAAAATATCTAACAAGGTTTTTAGCGATTCACGCGGCTGCACCGCTGTGTCGATAAAACGCTGCAACCGCTCAATGGCAAGATCGGTTTGACCCTGTGCAACTAACTGATTGGCTTGTTGTGACTGCTGCTGATCTTTCCATTTAGCATTCGGTGCGATGGATAATGTCGGCTCGCCTTCTTGCACCAAGGGCACAATAGAATCTTGAACCACCGCCTCCACTGACGGAGCAAAAGGTTCCTCAATACTCACGGACTCCGAAACTTCTACACTGATCGATTCATCTATAGGCTCAGCGGGTTCAGCTGTCGCGACTGGTGTCGCGATTGGTGTCGCGATTGGTGTCGCGTCAACGGCAGGCAGTTGATTTAGCGTTTGATTATTCGCATTCGCAACCACCACAGATAAAGTGGTAATTGCCGATTCCAACGCAGCAAGTCGTTCACCTAATGCAGGCTCAACGGAATGGCTAACCACTACCGCTGATGGAGATTCAAGAGCGTTTGTCATTGGCGCCGCAGAATCCACCGCTTGCGCGGTAATCGCGCTGGTTGTTTTTGTTTCGGCCAGATTCACTTGAAGCGGCGGTGGAGAAACACTTACCCGGTCAGCCTCTAATGGTTTATCGTCAGCTTGGATAGTTGCATTTGTAGACACATGCCATTTCCAAAGTGTGAGCATGCCGATCACAAGTACAAATACCACCAGACTGGGAACCAGACTGCGAGATAAGGGCTTTGCAGCGCTGGTGTTGTTAAACAATTCGCGCTGCTCTTGCGCGTTAAAATCCAATGCAGACTGGTTGGCAGCCGCTGCCGTTTTCATACTGCTTTGCTGATGAGATAAATCCCGCAACATATCATTAAGCAAACTCATCACACGCCCCCCAATAAACCGGGTGCCAATACAATTGCCGCCGCTGCGCTGGCCGCCACCATCGGCCATAACCAATAATCGCGCCGCGCCAGCCAGCGCCCCAAAGAGCGGCTCTCGGCAGTATCGGTAATCGCACTCACCATGTGACTACGGTTGACGCGGCTGGCGGATTGGCCATAGGCAGCGAGCATCGCCTTGTGCGCCATCACATTAATTAAACGCGGCACACCGCCGGATG
>CAIOHY010000401.1 GCA_903858205.1 uncultured Cellvibrio sp. | reverse complement strand
CCGTCAAGCCCCCCCTTCCCACTGGAAATAGCGAGGAACCACCATTTGTTCCAGTGATAAAAGCCCTCTGTTCATCTCTAGGCTGAATACGACTCCAACCAACAACTTGTCCTCTACTATTTATCGACACTGCCTTTCCTTCCGAGTCATCACGAAGGCCGCCTAAAAGACGTATAGCGGATTCTTGTAGGTCAAAAATAAAAGGCCGAGGAGATTCCCGTGAGTTTGTCGAAGGCAATGCCCGTACCAATTGACCCACAACGCTCCCTGAATCATTGATCGCACTGGGATCAAAAAAGGACATAGGAAAGTTTTGGTCCTTGATTTTTCCAAACGAGAGCCAATCCTCATTCATAATGAATGACTCAAGATATGCTTGCGCTTGCACAACAGACTGCACAAAACCTACTATCTGGTTGTGGTCATTTATTGAGGTCGCAACAGAATTATTGCCGCCCACAAGCTTCCCCAACTTGACTAACCCTACTCCATTTGGACCCGTAACAGCAGCTTGACGTCTAGTATTATTTTCGTAATATTCTCCAACGATTTTACCATCCGAGCCGAGCGACCTAGGTGCAAAGTAGCGACTGTCTTGACTGTTATTTCCTTCGTAAAATGAAACATTTTGAACCCAATACCTCAAGGCAAACAGGTCTTTCGCCATTAAATTCGACAAAAGAGGCTCCTGTATGTTTTCAACAGCCCCAACAGATGCAATAACTCGATATTGCCCCCTGTCGCTGTCGCTGGCACTGTTAATCACAAGTGTTGAATTGGTTGCACCTTTTATCCAAACGCCGTCTTTAATCCACTGAAACGAAGTTGCGTTTGTGGCCACTACGGTAAGCGTAACTGAATCCCCCGCTCTTGTAACTTGTGGTTGAGGTTGGACCAGGATAGCTACATGTGGGGAAGGGATGGTGTCTGGAACTCCAATCTCATCAGAATCATCAACCGCCTGCTCTCGGTAAGAGTCAAAATTGTCCCCAGTGCTGCGGGGCCACGGCGACTTTGCAAGACCACCAACCGAATCTGTTTGTATCGCATGAAGCTCTCCAAAACCAGCGCCGGCTGTACCCAAGCTTGATACAAGCAATACTCCAGCTTTTGTTATGATTGGGGGCGCTTCCACCGAATTGGTCACGTTTCCAAGCATCTCAACAAACCCAGTCTCAAGGTTTACCCTCGCAACTCCACCTTTAAAACTAGGCCCTACAGAATGGCTGCGGTCACTTAGAGAGCAGTACACAAACCGATCCCGACCTACTGCCATACCAGTTACGACAAAAGGCCCAAATGGAAATTCAATTATACGAGAGGATGGAGTTTTTTCATCAATAACTGCCAATCCAGCGGTTATTTTATTTCCTCCCGGATCTCGCAATATTGATACGATGATTTTTCCATCCGGCGTAGACACCACTGGAGTCCTACCACTGTTGTTTGGCCAAATGAAACGTTGCCACCTCGGATCCCACGAAAAGAGACGCCCCAAAACCAACGACTTCGTGTCAGCCAAGTAAAATGAATCCTTGCGGGCGACTCCATTCGCGACGTCGGCGAATACGACAGCCATGCCGTCTGAAGCGAAGCCAGCCGGTGGTCCTTCAAAATACATCGGGGGAAATTCCCCAATTTTACCTATTCTAATATTCGGACGATAGCCATCGAATTCAAGAAGACTTTCTTCACCGAGTCCATTAATAGCGCCGGTTACTCCCACAGCAAAAAGGGTGTTCCGCCTAGTTGCGATGAATCTTGTAGGAATTGGAGTTGTCCTTCCGTTGGATCTCAGAACCCATCGTGAGTACACATCACCGAGTATTCGCGCTGTTTCGTACTCGTCATCAATCCTGATAGGCTGCTTGACCAAACCGCCGTCGGAAAGTGTTACCAGATTACCCCACAAACGATCGATACTTCCATTAGTATTAAAATTTCGGGTGAGGAGATCAAGGCCTGCGGGGATATAAGGCTGATTCGGGTTTCCGTAGGTTGCTGTAACCACGGACCTTTCATCAGATGTGAGATAAAAAGCTGCACCGGGAGCCATGTTTGTGACAGCCCTTACCCACAATAAATTATCGAACTTCTGACCAGTAAATTCAGTCTGACCAAAAACAACTCCGGAAAAAATAGCAATTAAAAAAAACAACAACTCTTATTAACATAACTGAAACTTATATTTGATTGCCGATTTTAACGAAAGTTT
>CAIOHY010000400.1 GCA_903858205.1 uncultured Cellvibrio sp. | reverse complement strand
ATCCGGAAATTGCCTGGGTCGGCCTGACCGAGAAAGAAGCCAAACAACAAGGCCTGGACTACAAAACCGCCGTCTTCCCCTGGGCCGCCAGCGGCCGCGCCATTGCCGCCGACCGCAGCGAAGGCAAAACCAAACTCATTTACGATGCAAAAACCGATCGTTTACTGGGTGCGGGACTAGTGGGCGTTCATGCGGGCGAACTGCTCGGTGAATTGACGCTTGCGCTGGAATTCGGCGCGAGCGTAGAAGATATCGCCCTCACCATCCACGCTCACCCAACTCTGCACGAATCGGTTGGTCTGGCAGCGGAAGTCGGCGCAGGCAATATCACGGATTTACCCAACCCCAAGGCCACGCTGAAAAAATAAGTGTGCGGACTTAAAAAATAAAAAGGCCGATCAGGGTTATCTGATCGGCCTTTTTATTGGAAATTCGTGATTGATTAAATCACCATCACCCCATCCGCCTCAATCAGCGAGGCGCGTGGCAACTGGTTGATGCCGACGGCAGCACGCGCGGGATAGGGTTGTTGGAAATACTGCCCCATCACTTCATTAACAACCGGGAAATTAGCCAAATCAGTAAGGTAGATGTTGAGTTTGACGATATCTTTCAAACCACCGCCCGCGGCTTCACATACAGCGGCGAGGTTTTTGAAAACCTGATGCGCTTGGGCGGCAAAATCGCCATCAACCAATTGCATGGTGTTAGGGTCAAGTGGGATTTGGCCCGAGAGATAAACGGTGTTGTTGACCTTCACCGCTTGTGAATAGGTGCCTATGGCGGCGGGGGCGTTGTCGCTGTGGATAATTGCTTTATTGGTCATGGCGAAACCTTTATCGGATTTTTTGAAAAAGAAGAAAGGGGCGAAGTATAGAGGATTGCGGCTAGTTTTTACTGCGATTTACCCGAATCACAAAACTCAGGTTGCGGATGCGGCGCATGATATTGGCGAGATGGATACGGTTGTGCACGCCAATACACAGATGGATCACACTGTTATGCGCGTCGCGCTCGTGGACATTGATGTGCTCGATGCTCGCGCCCTGCTCGGTAATGCGCGTGGCAAGTGTTGCGATAATGCCACGGTCGCTTTCCACCTCGACCCGCACATCCACCAGAAACTCACCACTGACCGTTGCCGCCCAATTGACTTGGTTGATTTTGTCGGGATAGTTGCGAATCTCGGCGATATTGCGGCAGGTGTCCTGATGGATCACCAAGCCTTTGCCCGAACTCACGTGGCCGATAATCGGGTCGCCAGGAATCGGGCGGCAACAGCGCGCGAAGCTGATCATCATGCCTTCGGCGGAGTCGATAGTAATGGCCGAGCTGACCGACCCCGACCGGCCTTTAAGCTCTGCATCCGGCTGCAGCAACTTGACCAGTGAATAGACCACTTTATTGCCCAGGCCGATTTCTTCGTAAAGTTTGTCCATCGAATCCACTTGGGCACCCGCGAGCAATTTGTGTTGCTGCTCGTCGCTCAAATGTTCCAAATCGATATGGTTTTCGGCCAGCGCGCGGCTGAGCATGCGTTTACCGAGGGTGACTGACTGGTGATGCCGCTGATGCTTGAGGTAGTGGCGGATTGCCGAACGTGCTTTGGCAGATACGGCAAAGTTGAGCCAATTCGGATTGGGCTGTGCGCCTTGCGCGGTGATGATCGCCACTTTTTGGCCACTCAGGAGCGGCTGCGATAAGGGCGCCATGCGCTCGTTGATGCGGCAGGCGACGCAGGTATTGCCCACATCGGTATGCACGGCATAGGCGAAATCCACCGGGGTGGCGCCGGTGGGTAGCTCGACAATTTTGCCCTTGGGCGTAAACACGTAAACTTCGTCGGGGAATAGATCGATTTTGACATTTTCGATAAATTCGAGGGAGTTACCCGCATTTTTCTGCATTTCCAACAGCCCTTGCACCCATTGGCGTGCGCGGCTGTGGCTGGCGTTAATGGGCTCGTCGCTATTGGACTTGTAGAGAAAATGGGCGGCGATACCGCTGTTGGCCATCTCATCCATTTCTTTGGTGCGAATTTGCACTTCAATCGGCACGCCGTGCATGCCCACCAATACGGTATGCAGCGACTGATAACCGTTGGTTTTGGGGATGGCGATGTAATCTTTAAACTCGCTGGTCACCGGTTTATAGAGGTTGTGGACTAAGCCGAGCACGCGGTAACAGGTGTCCACGGTATCCACGATAATGCGGAAGGCATAGACATCCATAATCTCTTTAAAGAATTTTTTCTTCTGCCGCATCTTTTCGTAGATGCTGAACAAGTGTTTTTCGCGGCCAATCACAATCGAATTGACATTCTCTTTGGCCAGACGTTTTTCGAATGACGTTTGGATCTGCTCGACCAATTCTTTGCGGTTGCCACGCGCGGTTTTAAGCGCGGCTTGCAGACGGGTCGCGCGCAGCGGATACATGCAGTAAAAGCTGCGGTCTTCCAACTCCAAACGCACTTCATTCATACCAAGGCGATGGGCGATGGGTGCGTAGATTTCCAGAGTTTCTTTGGCGATACGGCGCTTTTTCTCCGGCGGCATGGCGCCGAGGGTGCGCATGTTGTGCAAGCGGTCGGCGAGTTTGACCAGTATCACGCGCAGATCATTGGCCATGGCCAAGGCCATCTTCTGAAAGTTCTCGGCTTGTTTTTCCGCGTGGGATTCAAATTCAATTTGGGTGAGTTTGCTCACCCCATCGACGAGATCGGCAACCGAATCACCAAACTGGCCGGCGATGGCTTTTTTGCTGATACCTGTGTCTTCAATCACATCATGCAGCATGGCGGCCATCAGGCTCTGATGGTCCATATGCATGGTGGCGAGGATATCGGCTACAGCAAGGGGGTGGGTAATATAAGCTTCGCCGCTGCGCCGCTTTTGGCCGTCGTGGGCTTGTTCGGCATAGAAGTAAGCGCGCTTCACCAAATTAATTTGGGAAGGTTCCAGATAAGACGAAAGCCGGTGGCTCAGTGCCTCTATGGTTTGCACGTCCTTCTCCAAAAAACGGGCCAGAAAACACGCCGGACAACACACCCGCCATGGAGAATAGCGGGTACCGGCATAACAAAAATCGACTTAGATATCGTTTTCGTACACGCGCTCGGGTTTTGGTTGCGGCAGCGTATCTTTTTCCAACAGGATGCTCGCATCGATAAAACCTTCTTCGATCTCGCGCAGGGCAATAACGGTAGGTTTGTCGTTCTCTGGCGCAACATGGGGCTCTTTACCACCAATCGCCAGTTGACGTGCGCGTTTGCTGCCAACCATTACCAATTCGAAACGGTTATCAACGTGATCCAAACAATCTTCAACGGTAATACGTGCCATAACTTTTGCTCTACTTTCTATAAGTGATTTACGGACACCAGGGAAAATGCTGCCGGGCTGCGTTCAGTCGGGCTGCGTGCAGTCGGGCTGTGGTCCGGTCGGCTATTATGCGTCAGCAGCAGCAACTATGCCAACCGCGCATGACTAAATTTAAGCCAATAAGTCTTTTAGTAATCGGCTGTGGCGCTCCGCTTGGCGTGCAAGGCGGATGTGCTGGCTGGTAATAAGCGCCTGAAATTGCGCCAGCGCGACGGTAAAGTCGTCGTTCACAATTAAATAATCCGCAGCGACATAGTGCGACATCTCGCTGATCGCCTCATTCATTCGCGCCTCGATGACCGAGGCATCGTCTTGCCCACGCCCTGTCAAACGTTGGCGCAAACAGGCCAGTGAGGGCGGGAGGATAAACAGGCTCACCGTATCCGGCATTAACTTGCGCACCTGCTCGGCGCCCTGCCAGTCGATTTCCAGAATCACGTCGATGCCCTGATTCAAGGTATCAACCACCCATTGCTGGGAAGTGCCATAAAGATTGCTAAACACCCGCGCATGCTCGAGAAATGCGCCCTGCTCCAACATAGACTCAAAGGTCGCATGATCGACAAAATGGTAATTCACCCCGTCGATTTCACCGGGACGCATAGGGCGCGTGGTGTGTGAGACAGAGACGCAGACTTCCGGATTGGATTTCACCAGCGCGCTGACCAGACTGGTTTTGCCTGCACCCGAGGGCGCGGAAACGGTGTAGAGGGTGCCAAGATTAGCCATGAAAGAACCTTATCAGCAGGAAAGCATAAAATTGATGGGAGAAATTATGGCACAGCTTGCCGCAACTCACAGCCAAAGCTCCGCAGTTTCACCTGTAAGTAGGGGCGCTGCTTGCCGCGCCCCTAAAGAGATGGGTGCAGCAAGCGGCGCCCCTACGGGCGCCCAAAACGGTGGATAAATATGTCATAGTAAACCACTTCATCGATCAGCCCGTGAGCACTCCATGTTGCGTCAACTCCTCTCCATCACCCAAACCGCCGAACGTTTGCGCGTGCGCCCGGAATATGTTCGTGAGCTGGTAGCAAAGAAACGCCTGAGCTTCATTCACGGTGAACAGTTGGATGCGGCGCAAGTTGAACAACTTGCAATGCTAATGGACAAGTTGCGCAAGAATGGTATCGCAACACTGGTGGAAATCACCGCGCAAGGCGACGATAGAATAGTCGATTGATCCCGCGCGCTGCTGAACGCGCGATCATCGAAACACCGGTTATTTTGTTTGCTGTTCGCGCACGTCGTAATAGGTCTGCTCGGAAATTTTCTGGTAAGCGGCCGAGTCTTTCATAAATGCGGAATAGGAGTCATAGACCTTTTTAAATTGCGGGTCTTTCGCCGCTTGTTCCGCATACACCTGTTGTGAGATTTCATAGAAATGCTTCAACACGGCATCAGGCAAGCGACGCACTTGCACACCTTGTTTTTCGACCAACTCTTTTAACGCGCGGCTGTTGTGTGCTGTGTAGCTGTCAAACATATCCTGGCTCATTGCGCGCGCGGCATAAGTCACAATCGCCTGCAGGTCCTTGGGCAAATTCTCAAACGCGGTTTTATTGATGGTCAATTCCATCGATGGCCCTGGCTCATGCCAACCGGGGTAGTAATAGTATTTTGCGATCTGCTGGAAACCAAAGGCCAAATCATTTTCCGGCCCTACCCACTCAGCTGCATCGATAACGCCGGTCTGCAGTGCGGTATAAAGTTCACCACCGGGAATATTCACCGATGTACCACCCGCCAGATTAAATACTTCGCCCGCCAAACCGGGAATGCGCATTTTTAATCCGCGCAAATCTTCTAGGGTATTGATTTCGCGATTAAACCATCCCGCCATTTGCACGCCGGTATTCCCGACCGAAAATGGAATCAAATTAAATGGTGCGTAGAGTTCACGCCATAATTCCAAACCACCGCCATGATGAATCCATCCATTTAATTCTTGCGCATTCATACCAAAGGGCACTGAGGTAAAAAATTGCGCAGCGGGCACTTTTCCGCGCCAGAAATAACTGCCGGAATGTCCCATCTCCACACTGCCCGAAGACACTGCATCAAACACGCCCATTGCCGGCACCAATTCGTTGGCGCCATAGACGTGAATTTGCAGGCGTCCGCCAGACATTTCATTGATCGCACGCGCGAGATTTTCCGCACCCACACCCAAACCGGGTGTATTTTTTGGCCAGGAAGTCACCATTTTCCAATGGTATTGCTGCGTGGATGCCGCTGCCGATACTTGCGCATCGTTTGCGGTTTGTTGCGAGGCTTTTTTGGGTTTGGATTTCTCTAGCACCAGCGCAGTAAATACCGCAGCCAATGCCGTGATCAAGATGACGATAACAAGCGGGTACCAGTTAATGGATTTAGTGTTCATATACTTATTAATCTT
>CAIOHY010000399.1 GCA_903858205.1 uncultured Cellvibrio sp. | reverse complement strand
TGGGCGTCAGCACCCTTAGGTATTCTTATTGCTGAAGTTGTCAGAAGAAAAATATTAGACAAGCAATCAAATGGAACAAAACAAAGAGGTGACTTGGCTTATGACTAAATTACCGGAGTTATTAAAAATGATGTCAGCCTCTTTGTTTGGGAAACCAGATCGATTTGACTTGCTTGGAAGTTTCAGTGTTGGCTATTGCAGCTGGGTAAAACATTCGGCAAGGTCAAGCTAATTGAACTGGCTACTCAGTGCTGTACTGGGTGTTGACAGATGATGCGGTGATAGAGGTGTCGTTTCTCACGACACTTGTTCAGCATCCAGTTTCGGCTCGATTGTTAAGATACAGGTTCAATCCAGCAGGGTTATCTGAGCTAGGTTTCTAAATGTAGTGATGTTGATGTGTCAAATGGAAGGCATATGATTTACAAAGACCGAATGACTGCACGAATGGACGGCGATTTCGTGGTCTTCCTAATAGGTAGCTGAATGTTTGATGATGAGTTAATTGAAGTTCTATTTTTTTAATTAATCACCGTCCAGCAACCGGACGCTTTTGATTCTATGCACACTTGATGACTATGTCGCTTTAAACGAAACAGCGAATACTGTGGTCAGGATTGAGCTTCCCCACTATAAGGATTTAATATCTAACAACTCTCTGAGCTTTTAAAGAGGGTGTGCTGAATGGTGATGAGACGAAAAAAATAGCCCAGCAAGTGGGCTATTGAGGTTCTTGGTGGCCCGGGGCGGAATCGGGCCGGACTGAGGATGCCGGATCCGGGAATCTTCACCGTCCAGTCGCTGGACGCTTGTTGCCCAAGTTCCGTTGCACCCATGCTGTTGATAATATGCGCTTCGTACTCAAACCTATTTCCAGAATCGTATGGCGTTCAGTATCGAAGAAATTGGCAGAATTGACCATCTTGTCGGCGACTGGTGTATCCGTCGGGCTCCGCCGGAGATAAAGAAACAGCTTGACCACGACTACGAAATCGATAGGCAATCCGTGATGCTTCTTGAGGTTCGTCCGGTTTGGCGGGGCGGTCCGGGCGAATTCACCAGAAGACCCTTTGCCAAATTTAGGGATACCAAGACCAGCGACCTCTGGCATATCTACTGGGTGCGAGCCAGCGGAAAGTGGCAGGCTTATGAACCTGATCCGGTTGCCTTCACCATTGATGAGGCGCTGCGAATCATTGAGGCCGATCGTTATGGTTGTTTCTTCGGCTGAGACCCAAAAATCAAAAAGCCCCCGTTATCGCTAACGAGGGCTTTGCTTACTTGGTGGCCCGGGGCGGAATCGAACCACCGACACAAGGATTTTCAATCATCCTCCGATACACCGCTTCGCCAATGATTTCAAAGTGTTAAGTATCCGAAGACATTTCGTGCGCAAAATTTATAAAATGCTCTAGTCAAAATACTGAGCGTAATCAGAAAGTTAGACCAGCGCGTTAAAACTGTGCGAAAACATCATACCAATATGTGTCGGCCACTGACCATAGTTATTCGCGATGTCTTTTAAAACGACAAACTATTTCCGCTATGCCCGTCTGTCGAATCTCTTTCCCGATTTCAAGCACCAGTGAATCACTTAGAAAACTGCGGTTTTGATTCAATATCGCGGTTTAGTTCGTCTGGCTTTCTAATCAATTCTAAATTCTTCTTATACTCACCGTCAGATAGTCCCAGAGGCTTCAAGGTATTATTTTGTAGTGGCCTAGCTGGCTTGGGTATTTTTGATAAATCGTTCCCGAATGTATTTTTTACAAACTGTAAATTGCCTTGAGGATGTTTGCGCTGTTGGTGGTTTATTTGGTTGGGTGTTTGGGGTACTAGTTTAGTTTTAGATAGTGGCTTGGGTTTGGGCGATGGTTTAGGTGCTGGTGCCATAGGCGTTCGTTTAGGTGCCTTGAGCTTTGATTTAACGGGCTGTGCTGTTGGTCTAGCCACCAACTGAGGCTGGGCCACTTGTGCTGCCGGAACAAGTTGATCGAACGTATTCTTAAAAATTAACTGAGCTAGTTTTAGCTTCTCATCTGCGGTCACAATTTCATTCATTTTCATCAAGATCTCCTTTTCTTATATTTAGCGAGAATTTCATATAATTTATATAAAATTGGAAAATTACCAAAGGGTGCGAGAATGATTGATCACTATGGAATGCTCAAAGCATTAATTAAAGCTGGGCGTGATGAAGGTTTTATGGATGCGGGTGATGACATTTCTCCAACAAATGAGGTGCTAATAATTTTTAATGGGTTTGACTCTATTGAGAGCGAGGATGACGATCAAGAGATTGATGACCCAAACAGCGAAATATATGAAATTTATATTAATGCTAAAGCCCTAGACAATGGATTTACGTATTCTGAGCATTTTGAATATATGGGCATTGAAATTGGGCATGCCAATGAAATTCATATTAGGGCAGTGTACGAAGTTGATAAAGATTATTTGCATACCAATATGCTTGAAGAATATGTTGAAATGGCAAGGGGTATTTCGGTGGACGAAGTTAAAAAAGTAATCGAGACTGCTCATAGCAATTACTTTGATTAATTTTAAAGGCTATCAAGCGTCGATTACTCGACGCTTAGGTTTATCTTTTGAAACCGGCACGTAAAGCACCACTAGCAATTTCTATTTGTGAATCAAGTTCGCCAGCCTCTACAGCGCCCTTAATGACTTCAAGCGCCTTTATAAGATCGTCACCTGTGGATACTTCTACAGCTGTTTTACCTTTAGCAAATTCAATAATCTTTGCGCCATAGCGAATATTTAGGCAGACTTTTCCATCGGCAGCAATGAACCACCATTGGCGTACACGCTTTTCAATTTCAATATTCTTGCGCGAGCCATCATAATCTTTAATTGTTTTAAATTTCTTCACAGTAAACGTGCCACCGTCTTTTTGAGCTTTGGCTAACTGAATTTGCTCCCAAACTTTATTGCTTAGCTTGTGGCGGCGGTGCAATATGGGTGGTATGGCTGTGGGTTTTTTAGAATTAACTAACTTTAATGCGTTTAATGTGCTCATTGATTTCTCCTTTAAGTAAATGGGCACACTAAATTTATTGTCAGATCTGTTGATCGGACAACCTCTTTGTGACAAATTCCATAAAGATCTAATATTTTTCAGCCAGATTTAGTCTCCTTATATTAGGTTTAGCTAAATACTTTTACTAATTACTACTGAAATAAGAGCAGTGACACTCAGTC
>CAIOHY010000398.1 GCA_903858205.1 uncultured Cellvibrio sp. | reverse complement strand
CGGCTGGCCCGCAGCCAGAATCGCGCCCTCGATAATCTTACGCAGCAGTTCTGCATCAACCGGCATTTGCGTGACGGGAACAGTTGCCGACTCTTCGGTATCCGACTCTTCATGTGCGGTACGGGATTCGGTTCCAATCTCTTCTGACGAATCCAGATCCTCATCAAGAGTAGCTTCGGTGATATCAATTTGGTTTGTCATTGTGTTCTGGCTTTTACGTGAATAGGTGCGAAAGATTCGCTTTGAACAATTTCCACCAGCGATTCCTTAATCAATTCCATCACCGCAAGAAAGGTGACGACAACCCCAAGGCGCCCTTCTTCCGCCTTGAACAGGCTGACAAAGGGAACAAAATGTTGATGCGCCAATGTATCCAGCACCTGCGCCATACGCTCGCGTGTGGATAGTTTTTCTTTAGACACATGATGGCTTTCAAACATATCGGCGCGGCGCAATACTTCTGAGAGCGCCAATAATAATTCCTGCAATTCCACATCCGGATCGAGCCGCGTCAAACTGCGGTCAGGGCCGGGGGCCGTAACCGGGAACACATCGCGGGATACACGCGGTACCTGATCTAAATCAACCGCCGCCTGCTTGAATCGCTCGTACTCTTGCAAACGACGAATCAGTGATGCGCGGGGATCTTCCTCTTCCTCATGCTCTTCCGAGGAACGCGGCAGTAACATGCGCGATTTGATCTCGGCGAGCATCGCCGCCATTACCAGATACTCTGCGGCCAACTCGAATTGATGCGCTTCCATCAAATCGACATAGGCCATGTATTGAGAAGTAATTTCCGAGACATTGATGTCGAGGATATCAATATTCTGGCGGCGAATCAGGTACAGCAATAAATCCAGTGGGCCTTCAAATGCCTCCAGAAATACTTCCAGCGCATCGGGCGGAATGTATAAATCCTGCGGGAGTTGGGTGTAGGCCTTTCCGTGAACCATCGCAAAAGGCATCTCACCTTGCTGCGGCCCCTTTTGTGATTGTGCACTTGCCGGCTCAACAACTAATGCTTCATTGGCGATTACACCAGCCTCGGCAATTGCCTCAGCCGGTACAACAGGATCCGAAGAGATAGATGTGTCTGGGGTTTCACTCACGCAAGGCAACTCACAGGTTAGTCAATACAATCAGCGGCCGCGTTTGGCACCGGATAACAAGGGCGGCATTATAGCCATTTCGCGAGGCGTCGGACAGCGCACAGGCGCCACAAACAACTTCTTTATAGATCAATTAGTTAGCATCAAAAGGGGAGAAGTCCCCTTTGCCTTGCCGGACCAGTTGCGGCAGCGACTCGGTAAGGTCGATTACTGTGGTCGGCTCTAGCCCGCAGTAACCCCCATCAATTACCAACTCTACAAAGTGCTCCAACGTATCGCGGATATCGTAGGGGTCGGTCATCGGGAATTCTTCGCCCGGCAGCAACAGACTGCTGGTCATCAGCGGCTCCCCCAATTCTTCGAGCAAAGCTAGCGCAATTGGATTATCCGGTACACGCAAGCCAATGGTTTTGCGCTTAGGGTGCATCAAGCGCCGGGGAACATCGGCAGTCGCCTCCAGAATAAAGGTGTAAGCACCGGGCGTATGATTTTTAATTAAGCGGTAGGCCTGATTATCAACCCGCGCGTAGGTCGCAATCTCGGAAAGATCACGACACATAAGCGTAAAGTTGTGGTTTTTATCCAGCTTGCGCAGCGTGCGAATCCGTTCCAGCGCATCTTTGTCGCCGATGTGGCAGCCAAGAGCGTAGGCGGAATCAGTTGGATATACCACCAATCCTCCTTTACGGATAATGTCGGCGGCCTGAACAATTAACCGGTGTTGTGGGTTTTCAGCGTGGATTTGAAAAAACTGCGCCATTGCATTGACTCCTTACGGCATTCACCCAAGCGCCTTAAACGACTGGGTTGAGGAAAGTGTTTTAGTTATATTGTGGGTGATAGCCCAATAGCTCCCAGATGGGTTTAGCCTGCGCTGGCAGCCTGCCAAAGCTTCCCAATTCCTGCCATGGTTGGTCAGGAAAATGAAAATCCGAACCGCAGGACGCGTAGAGTGAACGGGCATTTGCAATGCGCAATAGATCCTCAGTCAATGCCGCAGGCTGTAATCCACTAATCACTTCCAGCGCATCGCCTCCAGCCGCTGCAAATGAGTCGATAAGTGCACACATTTTGGTTCGCGTAAGTTCGTATTTTGCAGGATGCGCCAGAACAGCTACACCACCGGCAGCATGAATCCAGTCGATGACCTGGTCCATCAATGGCCATTGGTATTTAACGTCGGCAGGCTTACCTGCCCCAAGATACTTTTTAAACGCGGCATTGATATTTTTTACGGCGCCGACAGCGACCAAATATTGCGCAAAATGGGGGCGCCCCAAAGTGGCATCGCCCGCGATTTCTTGTGCACCAGCCAGCGCTCCAGGAAAACCGGCTTTGGAGAGTCGATCGCCAATCGCCAGCGCACGCGCCTTACGCGCAAGCTCCTGAAACTCCACGGCGGCAATCAGTGCATGAGAATTTACATCAACCCCCAAACCGACGATGTGCACACCGCCCCTACCCCATTGACTAGAAAACTCTATGCCAGATATCAAGGTGATACCTGCATCCAACGCGGCTTTTTGTGCAATCCCGAGGGCAGCTATGGTATCGTGATCTGTAATCGCCAGCACTGCAACGCCGCGGTCTTTTGCACGCGCGATCAAAGCCTCGGGGCTGAGCAGTCCGTCAGAAAAATGGGTATGGCAATGCAGATCAAAAATCACTCAAACTCCAAACAACTAATACATCACCAGGATTGGTCATGACCGACAATAACACTGAAAAGAATGTGAGCATGTTATCCGATAAACCACCTGCTGGGCCTGCAAATTCGCAGGCAAAACCTAAAAAAGAAAGTTTTTTAGCCAATCTGCTAATGAACATTGTTATCCCCACGTTAATTTTGACCAAACTCAGCGGCGATGAATATTTGGGAGCAACTTGGGGGCTAATTGTTGCACTCGCATTTCCAATCAGTTACGGGCTGCGCGATTTTCTTATCAACAAAAAAATTAACGTATTTTCCGCGTTGGGAATTGTCAGCGTGCTGCTCACCGGCGGACTAAGCCTTTTACATTTGCCGCCTGAATACTTTGCGATTAAAGAAGCCGCAATTCCCGGCATTCTTGGAATTGTTACTCTGGTGTCGATCAAGACTCGCTACCCGCTCGTAAAGACCTTTATCTACAACGACAAGGTTTTGAAAATTCATAAGGTTGATTCAGCGCTACAGCATTACGGCACACAAAAACAATTTGAGCGAACGCTGAACAATGCATCTCTCATGATTGCGGCATCTTTCTTTTTATCATCAGCGTTAAACTACATCTTGGCCAAAATTATTCTGGTTAGCCAACCGGGAACGGCCGAATTTAACGCGGAATTAGGTAAAATGACCGCGTTGAGCTATCCGGTAATCGCATTGCCGATGATGATCATTATGATGGGCACATTGTTCTACGTATTTCGCAGTATACGCTTGCTCACGCATTTAACCTTGGAAGAAGTCATTAATGACGGCAGTGAAGATTAATTCCCCGTCGTATTTTGTCTGTCCACAAAAATCCCTAGCCACGTCAGCCAAGAGAAAGTTTCATGCTTTACGCCATTATTAGCGAAGATGTTTTCAATAGTCTGGAAAAACGCAAATTAGCACGCCCCGCACACCTCGCGCGTCTTCAACAACTGACCGATGAAGGACGCCTTTTTGTCGCAGGCCCACATCCCTCAATTGATAATAATGATCCGGGCGATGCAGGTTTTACAGGCAGCTTGGTCATTGCCGAATTTGCATCGCTTGAACAGGCGCAAAACTGGGCAAATGAAGACCCATACGTCGCTGCCGGTATTTACGCCAAGGTTGTTGTAAAGCCATTTAAAAAAGTTTTGCCTTAAGTCTTTTTATTTTCATTTTTAAGGATCGGAGCAACTGTGAAAAAAATATCTCTGCTTGGCTGTACACTTTCGATTTTCACTTTGTCATTAATCAGCGTGCCCAGCATCGCGGCTGATAAATATGTTTCTGACGTCATCTATATTCCTGTGCGCAGCGACAAAAACCCCCAAGCCAGTATTTTGCAACAAGGCTTAGCTAGCGGAACCAAACTCAATTTTATTCGCGAAGAAACAGGTACCGATAATAATCTCTGGTCACTGGTGATAACACCAGAAGGCACTGAAGGCTGGGTGCGCAGCCAAAATGTCAGTGATAAGCCAACTGCGGCACTTCAGCTGGCCGCATTGTCAAACTCTTCACGCGATATACTCGCGCTACAAACTGAAAACCTGCAGCTCAAAGAGCAGTTGGCAAAAGTCCAACAGGAGCATCAGCAGTTGTTAGCAGATACCGAAGATATGCGTCAGGCTGCAACGACTGCATTTAATCTAGAAGAAGAACATCAGCGCATGCTCAAAGATAATCAGCTTCTGCAGACACATGCCGATGTACTCAAAGCAGAAAATGAAAAACTGAAAAATACCGATCGCTTCAATCACTGGATTTATGGTGGCGGATTGGTTTTTGGTGGTGTTCTTCTGTCATTTATTTTACAAGCGTTTGGACGTCGCAAACGCAGATCAGAATGGCGCTAAGAGGCATCAAGATGCTAAAGAAATTCGTAAGCCTATTATTTGGTTTTACTATGTTTGCTAGCTTCCAGGTTTCCGCAGCCGAGAACACGCTGGTGAAAATAAAGACCGACCTGGGAACATTTGTCGTGGAGGTAAATGCCAAAGCTGCACCAGTAACTGCGCAAAACTTTCTTGATTACGTTGATGCAAAGTTTTATGACGGCACCATCTTCCACCGTGTTGTGCCCGGCTTTGTTGTTCAGGGCGGTGGGATGACATTCGATTTTGCCGAAAAAGAGACCCGCAAACCGATTGTGAATGAATCAGT
>CAIOHY010000397.1 GCA_903858205.1 uncultured Cellvibrio sp. | reverse complement strand
GCTTGATCAGCGCTATTGGTGGCTTGTATTAGTGGTCAGTTGCTACACGTTTTTTTGGCATGCGGTATTGCCGCAATTTGAAGTGATTACACTCGGATACTTGGGTAATAACTATCATAAATACGGCCAAATCCGTTTGTGGGGCTCGGTCGGTTTTATTGCCGCTGTGGTAGGGCTTGGGTTGTTACTGGATGTCATGCCAATCCGTTTTTTACCTTTGTTTATTCTCACATTTTTGATTTTAATCTGGTTATCCAGTCTCAGCTTAAAGGATGTTGGCGACAAAAAATCCGATGGCCAGCGTGAGAATTTTTTGAGGCTGGTGTTGCAACCTACTATTCTCTGTTTTTTGGTGGCCAGTTTTTTATTGCAGCTGAGTCATGGGCCTTACTATACGTTCTACACACTTTATCTCGTCGAAAATTACGGCTACAGCAGTACTGCAAGTGGTTTGCTGTGGGCCTTGGGTGTGCTCGCGGAAGTAGGTATTTTTATCGTAATGCATAAGTTGTTGCGTCGCTTCAGCCTGCGCTCACTCATGTTATTTAGTTTAATCGTTACTTGCGGGCGTTGGTTATTAATAGGCTACTGCGCCGATTCGCTGGCGGTGTTGCTATTTGCCCAGTTACTGCATGCATGCAGTTTTGGTATTGCTCATGCTGTTTCAATTGAATTGGTGCGCACCCACTTTAAAGGCGCCAATCAAGGGCAGGCGCAGGCCTTGTACAGTTCATTGAGTTTTGGCGCTGGCGGTGCGGCAGGTGCATTGATTGGAGGGTTATTGTGGGACTATAGTGCATCTACGACGTTCTTATTAGCGGCTTTATCGGTGTTGGTTGCTTTTATAATTTGTGTTTTTTGGTTGCGCCCGGTTCATCAAGTTGGGAGAGAAATTCATCGTGAATAATTTGACCGTTACCTTGGTACAACAGGTTATAGTGCCTAATGATCCTCAGCATAATCTCGACGCGTTTGCGCAATCGATGGCCGCAATTTCAAAAACAGATTTAATTGTATTACCGGAAGTTTTTACCACGGGTTTTTGCGCAAGTGCGCGCAGCTATGCAGAAGCAGTTGATGGCCGTGCCTACCAATGGATGCACCTACAGGCAGCTAAACACAATGCGGTTGTCACCGGTAGTTTAGTGGTTAAGCAGAATGATCAGTATTTTAATCGTTTGGTATGGATGCGCCCTGACGGCACTTACACTGAATACGATAAGCGTCATCTCTTCAGAATGGCCGGAGAGCATACGCGTTACGTGATGGGCGATGAGCGCGTGTTGGTTGAGCTTAATGGTTGGCGTGTGCTGCCATTAATTTGTTATGACTTACGCTTTCCAGTATGGAGCCGCAACCGCAATGATTATGATCTTGCACTCTATGTCGCCAATTGGCCGAGCCTGCGCAGTTTGCACTGGAATCGTTTATTGCAAGCACGTGCTATCGAAAATTTGAGCTACGTACTTGGTGTAAATCGTGTCGGTATGGATGAGGCAGGGCAGCATTATGCAGGTGACTCTAGTGTCTATGGTCCCGGAGGCGAGTTGATTGCAACCAGTCAGGAAGCTGAATTGATAACCGTGGAATTGTATGCAGAAAAATTAACAGAGTATCGCGAACGGTTTCCCGCCCATTTGGATGCGGATGAGTTTATATTGCAACGATGAGTTTGAGTGTCAGCGGAGAGCGTCAATCATGCCTAAAGGTTTCGGCGATAAACTGGTCATAGCGATTTCATCGCGTGCCTTATTTAATCTGGATGAAAGTCATCAGGTTTATGTGAATGAGGGGCTGGCTGCCTATGCGCAGTATCAGATCGAGCATGAGGATGAAATTCTTGCGCCCGGCGATGCATTTCCCTTAGTCAAAAAATTGCTGCGCCTCAACGAACGTTTGGGCGGCGAGCCGCGTGTTGAAGTAATTTTGTTGTCGCGCAACAGCGCTGACACTGGTCTGCGTGTGTTCAATTCAGTCGCGCATTACGGCCTTAAGATTAGCCGTGCGGCATTTTGTGGTGGCACTTCGCCGTATCGTTACGCGTCTGCATTTGGCTGCCATTTATTTCTGTCAACTGAACCGGATGATGTTCGCCAAGCGCTTGATCATGGGATGGCGGCGGCGACACTTATTGCATCCAATAATCAGGTTGATAATGAAGATGAATTGCGCTTCGCCTTTGACGGTGATGCCGTGATTTTTTCCGATGAAGCAGAGCAAGTGTATAAGTTACAAGGGTTATCAGCATTTACTGAAAGTGAAAAAGCGGCTGCAAAAGAACCTTTGAGTGGAGGACCTTTCAAGCAGTTTTTGGCCGCGCTTCAGGGTTTGCAGGCCGAATTTGGTGAGAACTGTCCGATCCGCACTGCACTGGTTACCGCTCGTTCGGCGCCTGCACATGAACGGGTTATTCGTACCTTGCGCGCATGGAATATCCGCATTGATGAGTCCCTTTTTTTGGGGGGGCTTTCCAAGGGTACTTTCTTAAAGGCCTATGGTGCGGATGTTTTTTTTGATGACCAACCCATGCATTGCGAATCGGCGCGCGAGCATGTCGCAACCGGCCATGTGCCGCATGGGATTGCAAATCGCCCGGTTTCCTAAGTGTTGGCGGCTCACGACATATACCCAATATGGGGTGTTAATCGGCCAATAATTGTTATTTTTGTAATATTCCTTGGCCAAAAACTTTGAATTCTCGGGATATAGTCTAAAGTTGTAACAAGGCTGGCCTGTAGCACAATTAATAATGCTGGGCACAGGGCGGCAGCATGATCTATTCTCTTAACGAATAATCGAACTTAATTCTTATAACCCTGAGCTACCTTTGGGGTTTTTCTGGTGAATGCCTTTGGCAAATTCCTCCAGTGAGTGAGCCAATCGGAGGGCTTATGAAGCTGCAACAACTACGCTATATCTGGGAAGTGGCGCATCACGATTTGAACGTGTCAGCTACTGCACAGAGTTTGTATACATCGCAACCGGGCATCAGTAAACAGATCCGTTTACTGGAAGATGAGTTGGGAGTTGAAATCTTTTCCCGCAGTGGGAAACATCTGACCCGCATTACCCCGGCGGGCGAGGCTATTCTCAAGACCGCGGGCGAAATTCTGCGCAAAGTCGAGAGCATCAAGCAGGTTGCCCAAGAATTTAGTAACGAGCGCAAGGGTACCTTGACGTTGGCGACTACTCATACCCAAGCGCGCTATGCGTTGCCTCCCGTGATTGGGTCATTTATCAAGCAATATCCTGAAGTTGCCTTACATATGCATCAGGGTACGCCCATGCAGATTTCTGAAATGGCCGCCGATGGCACTGTGGATTTCGCAATCGCTACTGAAGCGATGGAGCTGTTCAGTGACTTGATTATGATGCCTTGTTATCGCTGGAATCGCAGCGTTGTAGTGCCCAAGACACATCCTTTGGCGCAGGTAGCCAATCTGACGCTTGAAGAGCTTGCCAAGTATCCAATAGTGACTTACGTATTTGGTTTTACGGGTCGCTCAAAACTGGACGAAGCGTTCATCAATCGTGGTCTTGCGCCTAAGGTCGTGTTTACTGCGGCTGATGCCGACGTCATTAAAACCTACGTCCGTCTTGGTCTTGGCGTTGGGATTATTGCTAGCATGGCTTATAACGAGGCGACTGACAGCGATTTGGTCGCGCTGGATGCGAGCCACTTGTTTGAGTCAAGCGTAACCAAGATTGGATTCCGTCGCGGTACTTTCCTGCGTGGATTTATGTACGACTTTATCGAGAAGTTTGCTCCGCATTTAACCAAAGACATCATTAATGAAGCTTTTAATCGTCACTCTCGTCTTGAATTGGATGAGTTGTTTGAGGATATCGAAATTCCCACTCACTGATGATTAGGTGGTCTGAAAAGCCGAATGTCTGTTCGGCTTTTCTCTTTATATCAATAAGTTAACTGCTCCTCTTCACCTAAAGTATCCGCTAGTGTTCTGCTTGTTTTTGCCTCGCTGTTTGATCACCCCGAAAAGTATTTTTCATTTATTGTACAAAATATTTGCTTTGTATAGGTTTTTGATATAAAACTTATACAGGCTTGATAACTTGTATAGGTTTTATATGGGCAAAATTCCTCTCGGTGTTAGTCAATGTTTGTTGGGCGAACAGGTTCGTTTTGATGGCGGCCACAAGCGTAATCGGTACTTGACCGATGTGCTCAGCGAATACATCGAGTTTCGCCCGGTATGCCCGGAAGTCGCTATCGGTTTAGGTATTCCGCGTAAACCCATTCGTTTGGTAATTGTGGGTGATCAAACCCGGGTACGCGGTGTTCAAAATCCGGACCTCGACGTAACCGATGCACTGGTCGAGCAAGCAGAATTCGCAGCGCAACAAATGCCGG
>CAIOHY010000396.1 GCA_903858205.1 uncultured Cellvibrio sp. | reverse complement strand
TAATTTTTTTGAGCGCACTAAAGCGCAATTGCCGAAGAATGGCAGTGCGCATGAAAGAATATTGCCATAGTGAAATCACTGCGATTCATTTTTTACCTTCAGCACAGTATTAATAAAATGAAGAACTCACAAACCATTATTAGGAGTAGAATTAATGCAATTACCTAAACGATTTTTTCGCATGCAAAATGTAACGCGCGGGTTGCCCCTAACATCCTTGTTAGGGGCAACCCGCCTTAACAAACTTAAAATTTGTAACTTCTCACATCACAAAGCCCGCTGCTTCTTAACGACATCACTTTGATTCCTCAACCGATATTCCGATGGCGTCATCCCTTCCATGCGTTTAAAAAAACGGAGAAATGCCGATTGGCTGTTAAAGCCTGCTTTGTACATCATATCTAAAATAGTTTCGTCTTTGCATTCAGGTGCCACCAGCATGCGCTTCACTTCTTGAATTCGGTAGCTATTGATAAATTCAAAAAAATTCGAGTTGAAGTGGGCGTTTAAAATATAAGACACGTTGCGCGGTTTAATACCAATTTTTTCAGAGAAACGCTCCAAATTAATGTGGCTGTTGAGATACAACTTATCTTCATTCATGCCACGTTCGATAGCCTTAATTCTGTCGTCTGCAATGGAAAGTACTTCAGGAATTGGGGTTTCATCAACGAGTTGTTCACGCATCTTTTGTCGAGTATTGATAAAACCAAACACAAACACCAAATTAATAAAGAGCATATTAATGTAGTTCCGAGCGTGCCCCATGAATTGATTCTCTTCGCGGCTAAGATAACCACCTAGCAAATAGCCCGCAAAATACCAAGCCCATGCAATAAAAAATCCCCACAGTACAATATTAGAAATAGCGAACTCTGCTCTGGAATAAGAGGCATAATTGTCTTTTACATGGCGACGGAAACGGTATTCTGTAACAAAGCAAGCAATGATGTACACCAGTGGATAGCACTTCCAAATAAACCATACAAAGCGGATAGCATCACGTTTTTCAGTAGAAATAGTGGCCCAGTTCGAAGGCACCCAATCATGAGTATCAATGTCAAAAGCAATTATGACACCTGTGGTAATAATCGCAGGGATAAGATGAATAGTGTTTTTCCAAGATACGATTTTTACTGGCTCAATAAATGATCTCAAATAGAAATAAAGTGCTGCACCTTGCAACAACATGCACGCGGATACAATGATAGGCAAAACATGCCAATTCATCACAATATTGGTGTGAATGTGTGTGTTCCATATTAAAAAATTAGCGCCTAGCATCAGGCCATTTAATAAAAAAAATAAGGCCAAAATATTACGTGATTGCTGCTGTTTGGTTGGCATGAAACGAAAATATAGTGCAAGAAGCAAGGCCTCCATAGTCATTATGACTAAAAGTAATTCATTAATACTAAGTATGGTGTTTGTCATGGTGCCTCGCTGCTTAACACTATCTTTTGAAATAAGTACATTATTAAATTTTACAATCTCAGTGCAAAGCGTTGTGGTTCCATCAGTGGATTTAACGGTGAATTGTATCACTCAATCTTGGAAAGATAGCATGGCGGCAAATAACCAAGCCTTTTTTCAGGAGCAGTATAGAGTGGATTAAGCCAGTAGCAATGCGAGAGTCAGACCTAAGTTAATCGGGTATATGGCGCCAACAGGGCTGACAATTATAGATGGGCACATTCTGCGTTTTGTTACATTTTTTAAGTGTGCTTTAGTAATAAAAAAGCCGACTGTATGTGTTCTTGTCGGCTTCTTTATTGAAACTGTTTGCGGTCATGCCTAGGCGCCTATTGGGGAGGGCAGTTTACCGGAGGCAACTGCAAAAAGGCTTCGACTATCAGGCGATCCCAGGATTTAGTGAGCTCGCGCAGGTATTGATTGTCGGCTTCAAACACAGAGTGCTGCATGTAGCCGCTGTTAGTGGCATAGGTCATTAACTCGATGGGTGGGCCGACAGTAAGATTGGACTTCATGGTGGAGTCCATAGAGACCAATGCACAAAGCGCTGCAGTATCCAAACCGGTTTCGGGTTTGAGTATACGGTCGAGAATCGGTTTGCCGTATTTGCTCTCGCCAATTTGCAGGTAGGGCGTTTGGTTGGACGTGGTGATGTGATTTCCTTGCGGATAAATCAGCATAACACCGGGTGCCTCTGCACCAATTTGACCGCCCAGCAAAAAGCTGGCCTCAAAGCTCACGTTAGTATTGTGCTGCGCGTGTTTTTCCTGAATGGCAATACTGATTTCGCCGACGTAATCGGCGGCATCGTGAATACTATCGAGTGTGGCAAGGCTTATATCAGCGCCGTCTTTGATGTCTTTGCGAATTTTCGCGATGACGGATTGAGTGGTGGCAAGATTGCCGGCCGAGTTGATCACAACTTGGCGATCACCCTCAATACCAAAATGATACATCTTGCTATAAGTGCTGACCTGATCAACACCGGCATTGGTACGCGAGTCTGAGCAAAAGATCAGACCGGCCTCAACTTTGATCGCTACGCAGTAGGTCATAACAGCAACCAGGACTCAGGAAAAAAAGGGCGCTTAGGTTAAGAGTAGGGGGGGGATGCGTCAAGGCTAATTTGGCGCATTAAACAAAAGTTCTAACTCGCCCTCTAATCCGCACCAATGCTGTGCGGCGCTATCCCGATGCTAGGCCGCCTTAGTCCTGATCACTGATTCCTAGGGCTACACGGTGTGTTTGCTGGTGGCAATATGAATGGGTGGGAAGGGAATGGTGATGCCATTGGCATCAAACGCGAGTTTGATTTTTTCGGTGACGGCGAATTTTACATCCCAATAGTCTTCTGTTTTTACCCAGGGGCGCACAAAAAAATTCACGCTGTTGGCCGCCAACTCACCCACGGCGATCAGGGTCTCTGGCTCGGGTAGTACGCGTGGTTCGTCTTTGATAATGGCGGCGATGATGTCGCGCGCAGCGCGCAGGTCATCTTCATAACCGATGCTGAAAATCATATCGATACGGCGAGTAGGGCGCTTGGAATAGTTGATGATGTTGCTGCTGTAGATGGCACTGTTGGGAATAATGACTTCTTTGTTATCGCCGGTGAGCAGAGTGGTGGAGAAAATCCCGATTTTTTCAACAACGCCAGCCGTAGCTGCAGCCTCGATGAAATCGCCGCCTTTGAAAGGGCGAAAAATTAACAACATAAAACCGGCAGCAAAATTTTGCAGTGAGCCTTGCAGTGCTAAACCAATCGCCAAGCCGGCCGCACCCAATACCGCAATCACCGAATTGGTGTTAACGCCCAGTTGATCAAGCGCGGCGACAATCACAAACACCAGTAACAGCGCATTTACCACTGACTGAATAAATTCCACCAGAATTTTGTCCAGTTTGGTATGGCTAAGCACTTTACCTAAAACACGCGCGATAATTTTCGCGACAATCTGCCCGATGAAAAAAATCACCAGCGCGATGAAAATTTTTATGCTCCAAGGCGCGATAAATTTGGAGTAAAACGCAAGTAGTTCAGCCTTATCTATGTCGAACATTCGTTGGCTCCTTTATCGGAAAATTCTGATCAGGCGACACTGCCCGTGGTGCGCACACGCTTGCTGCCTTTAGCTGCTTGTGCCTTGTGGGCATCGGCGCGCGCTTTTAATTTTGCATCGATCAGGTTTTTTCCGGCGATCAGAAAACCCACCACGATAAAGGCGCCCGGCGGCAGCAGCGCAAAAATCACATTGGGAAAATTTTCACCAAACACATTGAGCTGCCAACTGCGCGCAGACTCACCAAACAAGAGTTGCATATCGGCAAACAAATGGCCGGTGCCGAGCAATTCGCGCACCGCACCCACGCAGACGAGCACTAGCAAGAAGCCCATACCCATCATAAAACCGTCAACGGCAGAAGGAATTAATTTGTTTTTGCTCGCAAAGGCATCGGCGCGGCCGAGTACTGCGCAGTTGGTCACGATCAGTGGAATAAATAAACCAAGAATTTGGTACAGCTCATAAGTGAATGCTTTCATCAGCAATTCAATACAGGTTACCGCCGAGGCGATGATCATCACAAACGCGGGCAGGCGCACTGCATCGCTAACATAATTGCGAATTAAAGATACGGCAGAGTTGGTCGTAGTAAGCACTAATAATGTTGCCAGCCCTAATCCCAATGCGTTAACGACGGTCGAACTGACCGCCAGCAGTGGGCACAGACCGAGTACCTGCACTAGAGCGGCGTTGTTGCTCCACAGGCCTTTTTGGGTAATTTCTTTGTAATTGACATCACTCATGGACTTCACCTGTGGTTGCCGTTTGGGCAAGTGGCTGAGCATCGCTAAACAAACTTTGCTGGTTGGCGGCGACAAATTCCAAAACGCGTTTTATCTGGCCGACGACTGCACGCGGGGTAATAGTCGCTCCCGCGAATTGATCAAATACACCGCCGTCTTTTTTCACTTTCCATTCTTCAATAACGGGTACGGCCAAACTCTTGCCATTGAAATTCAAAATCCATTGATGTTTTTTCAGTTCGATTTTGTCGCCCAGACCGGGGGTTTCTTTGTGCAGCAGCACGCGCACACCTGCGATGCTGCCATCGCGCTTCACACCGACAATCATGCTGATATCGCCTGAGTAACCATCGTGTGCGGTGGCAGGCACAATCAACGCGGTGATCTCATTACCTTGGCGTGCGCGATAGATTTTGTTCTCGCCTCCGGCACCCAAAGGTTCCCAGCCGCTCTCGGGTACTGGAATGGTATCGTTGAGCAAATCGTTATCGTGATCTTGCAGCGGAATTATTTCAAACAATGCGCGCTGTTGTGCGGCGCGCTCGGCAGCGGCGATACGGTCTTGTGTGCCCAGATTGGTCAGCGCCAAGGCGCCCGCAGTAATGATCGCAAAGGCGGCGAGAATAAAACTGTTTTTGCTAATGGATTGGCCGAGCATTAGTGACCTCCATCTTGTGTGCTGGCGTCGGTTGCGCGGCGCGGTTTTTTGTGGCCGTAGGTGCGCGGCGTGGTGTAGTAATCGATAAAGGGCGCAGCAAAGTTCATCAACAAGACTGCAAAACCTACGCCGTCTGGATAGCTGGTGCCCCAGGCGCGAATCACGTAAATCAATACCCCGATCAATGCGCCGTAAACGATGCGGCCGCGCGTGCTCACGGCCGAGCTGACTGGATCAGTTACGATAAAAAACGCACCGAGCATAGTCGCACCCGAGAGCAGGTGATAAGTCGGTGAGCCGCCAGAATTGGAACTGCCGCTATCGTAAAAAAGAGCAGACATAACCACCAATGCCAGCAGCATCGAGATAGGCGCATGCCAAGTGAAGACTTTTTTGTATAGCAGATAAATCCCGCCCAGTAAAAACGCGATATTTACCCACTCCCAGCCCGCACCGGCCCAGCGGCCTTCCACAAAAACGGGTTGTTGTTGATAGAGATCATCCAGCGTCAGGCCGGAATTCTGCTTCATCACATCCAATACGGTCGCAGAGGAGTAGCCATCGATTGGGATAGAGAAAAAGATTTTATCCAATGCAGCCACAAGGCTGGGCGCGGTTTGGCCGTCAGCGAGCATGGGCAGGGGCGTTGCCCACTGGGTCATCTGCACAGGGAAGGAAATGAGCAGCAGCACATAAGCAACCATCGCCGGGTTAAATGGGTTAAAACCCATACCGCCGTAGAGTTGTTTGGCCAATACAATCGCCACAAAACTGGCGCTGATGACTAGCCACCAGGGGCAGTAGGGCGGCAGCGAAACGCCAATCAATACACCTGTTACCAGCGCGCTGCAATCGCGCAAGTAGAACATAATCGGGCGCGCGCGCAGTTTCATCACCAGAGCTTCAAAGGCGATACAACTCAAGCTGGCCAGCAGCACATTGATCAGCACACCTATCCCGAAAAAATGGGTCAGGGCAACTATGCCGGGAATGGTGGCGTAAACCACCAGGCGCATAAGGCGCCCGGTGCGATTGGCTCCATGAGTGTGGGGCGAGGTGATGTTTAATAACGCCATGCGGTTATCTCGTTAGGAATCGGTGTGGCGATTAGGCCAGCTCTTGCAGTTTTTCTTCCAGCTTGGTGACACCGGCGCGGAAGGCTTCAATATTCGCATCGTTTTCTGCTTCAGCTTTCGCCAACCGTTCACGCGCTTTGGTTAAACGGGTTTGCAGCGATTGAATCTGCTCCGCGCGTTTTTCGTCGTCGCTCATGTTTGCCAGAGCGGCAGCCTTGGCTTTGGCTTTTTCAATCGCCGCTTGGGCAGCGCTTTGCTCCGCACTTACGGGTTCTGGAGCGGCTGGTTCGGTGGCAGGCGCTGCAACCGGCGCTGGTTTGTCTTCGATGCCGAGTGCGCTCAACTCGGCGAGTGCCTCTGCAATTTTCTGCTGCAGTTTTTCGGCGCCTTGCTGTAATGCGTCCAAATTGGCGCTGCCATCTGCTTTGGCGGCAGCGACTTTTTCTTCGGCCTTGGCCAAGCGCCCCCGCAAAGACTCAAGATTGGCGCGAGCTTTGTCTTCTGGTGACATAGTCAATTTGGCTTGCGCGCGGGCGATGGCGGCAGCGACCGGGTCATTCATGTCGACTGCTGGTTCAGCCGCGATTGGAGCGGCGGCAGCCGATGCTGCGGCAGCCGGAGTCGTGCCCAGTCCGGTAATAAAGTCGGCGAGTTTTTGCTCGGCTTCAGCGAGTTTTAGCTCAGCCTGCTTAATGCGCACCTGTTGTTTGACCAGCTGTTCCTCGCTAATGACCGGATTGGTTTTGTTTGGCACCAGCGGTTTTTGTTGGAATTCCAGCGTATTTTTGGCGGCGGCAACCAATCGTTCCAGCTTGGCCTTTTGCTCGTCCGGTGTGGCCTGAGTCGCGCTTACCTTGACGGCGGCGGCGCTAATAGGGTCGGCAGAAGACACTGGCGCAGCAGCGGTTTCAGCGGCTTTTTCAGCCAGTTTCTTTTTGGCTTCCTCAGCGGCTTTTTGGCGTGCCACGCGTTTGGCTTCTTTCTCGGCTTCCTCTTTGGCGATGCGCTCCTGGCGGAACTCAAAGCGCTGGCGCGAGCGGTCGGATTTTTCTTTTTCGATCTCGTGCAAGCGAATGCTGCCCTTGGCGGCGCGGTAATACTGCACCAACGGAATCGTACTTGGGCAGACGTAAGAGCAGGCGCCGCACTCGATGCAATCGAACAGGTTATGGGATTCGAGCCGATCGAAATCTTCCGCCTGTGCATACCAGAACAACTGCTGCGGGAGCAGGCTTGCAGGGCAGACTTCCGCGCAGATACCGCAGCGGATACAGGCCTGCGCGGGTGTCGGTTCAGGCAATTCCTGTTTGCTGGGCGCAAGAATACAGTTGGTGGTCTTGATGACTGGTGCAGCCAAATCCAGCAGGGTAAATCCCATCATCGGCCCGCCCATGACTACGCGCGAGGCGTTGTTGGCATTAAAGCCGTGCTGCGTGAGCAAGTAGCTAATGGGGGTGCCGAGCAACACATCGACATTGCGTTGGGTAGCCAGTGCATCGCCCACCATGGTGGTGACTCGCGACACCAAAGGCTCGCCAAAGCGTACAGCGCGCCAGGCAGCAACGGCGGTACCGACGTTGACGCAGATGACGCCAATGTCAGCTGAGTGATGGCCGCTGGGAATCTCGCGCCCGGTGAGAATCTGGGTTAGTTGTTTCGCTCCGCCCGAAGGGTATTTGGTGGGAAATACCACAACCTGAATATTCGCCGCTTCGGGATCAGTCACCGCAGCACCTGCTACGGCGGCCTTCACCGCAGCTATGGCTTTGGGTTTGTTGTCTTCAATGCCGATCAACAGGTTTTTCGGGTGATGCAAGATATGGCTGAGGAGCAGGGTGCCCGCGACCAATTCGGCGGCGCGCACTTGCATCAGCATATCGTCGGCGGTGATGTAGGGTTCACATTCGGCGCCGTTGAGGATCAGGGTGTCGATCACTTGGGTAGATTTGGGCGCGAGCTTCACCGCCGTTGGAAAACCTGCACCACCCAGGCCAGCCACACCGGCCGCGCGAATTTTATCGAGCAGGGTCAAGCGGTCGAGGCTGCGGTAATCTTCGCAAGGGGTGAGCTCAATCCACTCGTCTTTGCCGTCCGGCTCGATCACCACGGATTCGCTGTTCATCCCGGATGGATGAGGAATCGCGCGCTCTTCAATGGCGATCACGGTACCCGAGGTCGATGCATGGGTGTTGGCGCTGAAGGTGCCGTCGGCAGCGCCGATCAGTTGCCCGGCCAGAACCCGCTCGCCCACTTGCACCACCGGTTGTGCGGGGGTGCCCATATGTTGGTTGAGCGGAATTACCAGTACCGGAGGGAGCGGCACTCTGCCCAGCGGTAATTGCAGGGATTGGTCTTTATGCTCAGGCGGATGAATACCGCCGGGCAGTTCCCATACTTTGATCAGGCTTGTCATCGGGGCGGCTGTCTCGTCATTTACGCGGCTTTGTTGCCATCGTGCTGATCACCAAAGGCGTGGCCGCGTCCGAGATCGGAGGCAATCAGATTCACTTCGTTAGCAACGACATGGAATACGGGATTTTGGTTGGTTGCGGGCAGATCCCACTTCCAGGTTTTGAGGTCGGTTTCCACCGGGATCATATCGATACAATCTACCGGGCATGGTTCAACGCAAAGGTCACAGCCGGTGCATTCATCGGCGATCACGGTATGCATCTGCTTGGCGGCGCCGAGAATCGCATCCATCGGGCAGGCCTGGATGCATTTAGTGCAGCCTATACATTCATCTTCGCGGATAAACGCGACACGTTTTACATCCAAATGCTCACCGTGTTCAGCATCCAGTGAAGGGGCTTCTACATCGAGCAGGTCGGCCAGGGCGTTAATGGTCGCTTGGCCACCGGGTGGGCATTTATTGATGTCTTCACCACCGGCAATCGCTTGGGCGTAGGGGCGGCAACCGGGGTGACCACATTGCCCGCATTGGGTTTGTGGCAAAAGCGCGTCGATTTGATCGACGATAGGATCGCCTTCAACTTTGAATTTCACTGCAGCAAAACCCAGTACGGCACCAAACGCCGCCGATAAGCCACCGAGCGCCAGTAGCGCGCTAAGGATGGGATTCTGGAAAACAAATTCGATCATGCCAGTACCAGGGTTATTGGTTTAAGTGCCAAGGTTGTTCGTTATTGCAGGCTGACTAGCCCGCCAAAGCCCATAAATGCCAGCGCCATCAAGCCGGCAGTGATCATGCCAATTGCTGCACCCTTAAACGGCACAGGTACATCGGCGACAGCCAAACGCTCGCGCATCGCGGAAAACAAGATCAGCACCATCGCAAAACCGAGCGCGCCGCCAAAGCCGTACATAGTGGATTCAAAGAAGCTGTGCGCTTTTTGGGTATTGAGCAGGGCAACCCCGAGCACGGCACAGTTCACGGTAATTAGCGGCAGAAACACGCCAAGTACGCGATACAAAAGCGGGCTGGTTTTTTCCATAAACATTTTTACGAATTGCACCACCGCCGCAATCACCAGAATGAAAGTGATGGTGCGCAAATATTGCAGTTCCAGTGGTGTCAGCACCCAGGTATCGACCAAGTAGGTGCAGATGGAGGCAAGCGTCATTACAAACGTGGTCGCACCCGCCATTCCAATCGCACTCTCAAGCTTGTTGGATACACCCATAAATGGGCAAAGGCCGAGGAACTGTGCCAATACGAAGTTATTCACCAGCACCGTACTGAGCAAAATGATCGCTAATTCGCTGAAACTCATAATGTTTGTCCAATGATGGAAAGCCGAAGATGTGAACGCAGGTGCAGGGGCTGAGTATTATCGACAAGCCTAGAGCCATACTCAATAAAAATGACGCAAAGCCTTATGGGGTTTATTTATATCCATATTCGATTCCGCTGATTGACGCGCGCGACGCTTGCCCCTGTAACCCCCCTACCAATCTCCCCCTTGTCAGGGGGAGGAGCTAACTCCCTCCCCTTTTTAAGGGGAGGGCTGGGGTGGGGTTAAAAGGGAGAGTTACATAACGCGCTGCCCCGGCTTGGCCCCGTTATGCGGCTCTAGCAAATATATTTCTTTGTCGCCCGGGCCTGCTGCCAGCACCATGCCTTCGCTCATACCAAATTTCATTTTGCGTGGCTTGAGGTTGGCAACGACAACCGTGAGCTTGCCGATCAGATCTTTCGGGTCGTAAGCGCTTTTAATTCCCGAGAACACATTGCGGGTTTCGCCGCCCAAATCCAGCGTTAAACGCAGCAGTTTGTCGGAACCTTCCACATGCTCGGCATTGGCGATCAGGGCTATACGTAAATCCACCTTGGCAAAATCAGTAAAGTCGATTTCTGCGGCAATGGGTTCTATAGCTGATTCAACTTTTGCCGCTGGAGCCGCTGTGGCCAGCGCTTCTTTACTGGCATCGATCATCGCATCCACCTTGTCTTTCTCAACGCGGGTCAGCAGCGGTTTGAACTCATTGATCTTCTCGCCAGCACGGAAACTGATCGGTGCGTTCCAGCTCAGTTTTTCGCCCAAAAAGGCTTCGGCATCGGCAGTCAGCGCAGGCAATACCGGCTTCAAGTACGTCAGCAGTGCGCGGAACATATTGATCCCGAGGGTGCAGACCGCTTGGGTTTGCGCTTCAGCGCCTGGTTGCTTGGCTAATTTCCAAGGTTCTTGCGTGGCGATGTATTCGTTCGCGGCATCGGCCAGCGCCATAATTTCGCGCATGGCTTTGCTGTAGTCGCGGCTTTCGTAATAGTTGGCGATGGATTCACCGGCATCGACAAATTTTTGCCACAGCTCGGCATCGGCAATCTCGTTGGTCAGCACACCACCGGCATTGTTGATAAACTTGGCCGTGCGGCTGGCGATATTCACTACCTTGCCGACCAAGTCCGAATTCACGCGCTGAATGAAGTCTTCCAGGTTCAGGTCGATATCATCTACATTGCTAGTCAGTTTGGCTGCGAAGTAGTAGCGCAGGTATTCCGGATTTAAATGATCGAGGTAAGTTTTCGCGTTGATAAAAGTACCGCGCGACTTGCTCATCTTGGTGCCATTGACGGTCAGGAAGCCGTGCACACAAATTTTGGTGGGCGTGCGCAAATTGGCTGAATGCAGCATTGCTGGCCAGAACAGGGCATGAAAGTTAACGATATCCTTACCGATAAAGTGATACACCTCAGCGGTGGAATCCGGCTTCCAGTATTCGTACCAATCTTCCCCTTTCTTATCCAACAGATTTTTCAAACTTGCGATATAGCCGATCGGTGCATCCAACCAGACATAAAAATATTTGCCGGGTTGGCCGGGAATTTCAAAACCGAAGTAGGGAGCGTCGCGGGAGATATCCCAAGACTGCAAACCGGCGTCGAGCCACTCGGCCATTTTGTTCGCCACTTCATCCTGTAAATGACCGGCGCGGGTCCAGCTTTTCAGGAAATCGCTGAATTCGGGCAGGGTAAAAAAGAAGTGCTCGGAATCTTTAGCGACGGGTGTTGCGCCAGAAATCGCTGATTTTGGGTTGATCAAATCCATCGGTGAATAGGTTGCACCGCATTTTTCGCAGTTGTCGCCGTATTGGTCTTCGGATTTACATTTCGGGCAAGTGCCTTTGATGTATCGGTCAGCGAGGAATAACTGCTTTTCCGGATCATAAGCCTGGGTAATGCTCTTGCTGGCGATATGGCCATTGGCCTTGAGGCGGCCATAAATAATGTTCGACAGCTCGCGATTTTCATCGGAGTGAGTCGAGTGGTAATTATCAAAGCCAATGTTAAACGCGGCAAAGTCTGCCTCGTGCTCGGCTTTTACATTAGCGATTTGCTGTTCCGCCGAATGACCCAACTGCTCAGCTTTGAGCATGATCGCAGTGCCGTGGGCATCGTCTGCACATACGTAAGTGCAATCTACACTGCGTAGTTTTTGGAAGCGCACCCAAATGTCGGTTTGGATGTACTCCACCAAATGACCGAGGTGAATAGAGCCATTCGCATAGGGCAGAGCGCTGGTAACCAGAATTTTGCGGGGAGGTTGGGTCATGGATAAAAACCTGTGAAAGCGGGAGTTTGGAGTTGGCCGCAGCCAGACGAAAAATGGGGCGCACTATAGCATTTTTCGCCAACGCAATCAGGTTGTAGTTAGTTGGGGGGGGGGCTAAGTGGTAGAACTCCGATTCAAAGCAAGCCGACAGGACCGAGCCTTAAGCATCGGGCCTGAAAATGCAAAACACCTTGAAACGTCGCGCCTTAGCGCGGACAGCCTAGATTAGTAGATTGCCAGGTTGCGCGCGGCTGGCTGCCCAGTGTTTGTCGGGGCTGAAGGGCAGGGAATTGGAGTTGGTGTTCTCTATGAATCTTGGTGAGCTCGAAAAACACCTCGGGCTCAAAGCCATTTCGCTGATCGCGCGAGCTTGTAAAAAGCTCTGCAAAGTAAGTCTCTATTTCTTTGGAGCCCCATAACAGCGAGAGGGTTCTGACTATTTTGGGGTAGTTGGATAGCTTTCCATGGATAAAGTTATCGGGTATTTGCTTTGGTTGTTTCATGTTACACCTCAGGGCTTCGCTATTATTTTTATTGACTAAGTGCTTTAGGCGTTGTCGCAGACAATGAGTCACTCGGATTTTTATGCCGTTGTTGGGTATCCGACTAACAACACTACGCGATTAAATCATGATTTTCGTGCCAAAACTACCCACTTATGGTTTTGCGCAGAAAGTGATGACTTGGATCTTGCCTTTACCGCGCCGCGCGGTCCTTTGAAACGTTCTTTGTCGTTATTGATGGCGATTAGCCGTCGGGACGTGTTTCCGTCATTTTCCCGTCACTTTAAACCGCATTCCTAAACTGGGTGGTTTGCAAGAGCTGAAATGCGGCACTGTGGAGGAGGCTGGATAAGCTTCTGTGCCCGCTACGTCAGTGCACATTGAGTTGTTAATAAGTTTCGCAAGTGGGTTGTTCGCTAGGTCGTCCCAATGGGCGAATTTTTAAAAAATCAACATAAAAAAGAAGTCAGAATGAAAATCTTCGTTAAATGCCTATTGATGACATGGATTGGTCTGTTTCCAGCTGTCGCCTTCTGTGCGCAAGACGCATCTTCTATTGGGCGAGAAAAGATTGAAAAATTAATAAGCTCGATGACATTGGAAGAAAAAATTGAATTTATCGGTGGCTATAAAAACTTTAACACCCGGCCGATAGAGCGTTTGGGTATTCCGATGATTCGGATTGCGGATGGTCCCGTCGGAATAAGGAATTTCGGCCCGTCGACGGCATACCCGGCCAGTATTAACTTGGCGGCAACTTGGGATAAGCGTTTGGCCTATAACACCGGCAAAGCCCTCGGTATGGAGGCCAGAGAAAAAAATATCCACATGGTGTTGGGGCCTGGTGTAAATATTCATCGTCTTCCTATTACAGGTCGTAACTTCGAATACATGGGAGAAGATCCTTATTTGGCAGGCAATTTGGCGAGTGAGTATATAAAAGGTCTACAAGGCGAAGGTGTTATGGGGAGTATCAAACACTTCGCCGCCAATAATCAGGAGTTTGATCGCAATAATGTTTCGTCCGATGTGGATGAGCGGACCTTGCATGAAATATATCTTCCGGCATTTAAAACAGCAGTTGATGAAGCCAATGTTGCTACTGTGATGACGGGTTATAACCCAGTGAATGGCATACATATGTCACAGCACGATTATCTGAACAGTGATGTTCTAAAAAAACAATGGCGGTTTTCGGGCTTTACGATTTCAGACTGGGCATCAACTTATGACGGTGTAGCTGCAGCAAACGGCGGGTTGGATTTGGAAATGCCAGCGGGCGCGTTCATGAATAAAGAAAACTTGCTGCCGGCAATAAAATCAGGCGTCGTTAAAGAAAAAACGATTGATGAAAAAGTTTTCAGAATTTTAAGTACCTACGATCGATTTGGATTGTTAAAAAATGCGAATTTGAGTAGCGGTTTTTCACTAGACGAAAGTTTCGTTAGAGCAGTTGCCTTAGATTCTGCACGCGGCGGAATGGTGTTGCTAAAAAATACCGGCGTTTTGCCCATCGACAGTGAAAAGATTAAGCGCATCGCAATTATTGGCCCTAACGGTAGCCCGTTAGTTTCCGGTGGCGGTGGAAGTTCCTATACAACGCCAGAGCATCCGCTCTCGTTCGTCGATGCGGTAAAAAGTTTTGTGTCACCAAAGACAAAAGTAAGCTACGAGCCAGGTGTGTTTGTGGGGGCTCCCTTTCCGGAAGGAATTTGGGATGACTTTCCATTCTATGCCTACGAGAATGGCAAAAAGAGAAGCGGAGTTTACGCTGAATTTTTTAATGGCAAGTCGCTGACGGGGGAGAAGATTTTTTCTCGCTATTACGACCGACTAAAATTGGAAGATGGCGACTTATGGAATAATCCCGGCGTACCCAAGACACAATTCTCCGCGCGTTTTACCAGTTATTTTTCGCCAGAAAAATCCGGGTATTACAGTCTTGCCGGTAAAGGTGACGATGGTTACAGGATACTTTTGGATGATGTCGAAGTTGTTAATTTGTGGCGCAACCAAGGGCCAACACCGGGTAAGGTAGAAGTATTTTTAAATGCGAAGCAGGAATACAAAGTTGTTACTGAATACTACAACGATGGTGCCGGTGCGGTAATTTATCAAGGAATAAAACATGTCACTCTTGATGTGGCTCCGAATCAAATGATTGGGAATGCAGTGGCGCTTGCCAAGGATGCTGATCTCGTTTTAATGCCCGTTGGATTTTCACCCGCGACTGAAGGTGAAGCTTTTGATCGATCCTTTAAGTTGCCCTACGACCAAGACACGCTCATAAAGTCCGTTGCTGCCGTCAATAAAAATGTGGTGGTTGTGTTGAATGCAGGAAGCAATGTTGATATGAGTGGCTGGCTGGATCAAATAGAAGGGCTGTTGATGGCGTGGTATCCGGGTCAAGAAGGTAATAAGGCCGCAGTCGAAATTCTTTTTGGTGCGATTAATCCATCAGGAAAATTACCGATCACTTTTGAAGCAGCCTTGGAAACGAATCCTGCATATAAACATTACTTTGATGACGATAAAGATTTTCGTGTGAGCTATGACGAAGGTGTATTTTTGGG
>CAIOHY010000395.1 GCA_903858205.1 uncultured Cellvibrio sp. | reverse complement strand
TGGTTTTTTTTCGCATACTATCGATGAGGAATACATTTTGTTAAATTCCACAAATTCTTTTTTTTCAACGCTTTGGCAGCCAATTAAAGTAATTGTAAAAAATGCTACTGTTTTGATTGATGTTGTCATTAAAAGGAATCCATTTTTCCGATTGTCTATTTAGCAAGTAGCCCGCATGGAGTCTAACGAAATGCGGGGCTTACCTCGGGGCACCCCCCGTAATCCGTTTCACTCCTTACGGGCTACGAATTATTCTGCAACCCCCGGCTCATACGCCAACACCGGACTCATCCACCGCTCAATCTCCTGCACACTAACTCCCTTACGCTGCGCCAAACTTTCTACCTGATCTTTCTCAATTTTCCCAGTATTAAAATACTCCGCTTGCGGATGCGCAAAGTACCAGCCGGAAACGGCAGCGGTGGGCAACATCGCGAAATGTTCGGTGAGCGTAATACCAGTATTTTTCTCGCCATCTAGCAATGCGAACAATTGTGTTTTTTCAGTGTGATCCGGGCACGCGGGGTAACCGGGAGCGGGGCGGATGCCTTTGTATTGTTCTTTGATTAAATCTTCGTTTGATAAGTTTTCATCGCGGTCGTAGCCCCAGAATTCTTTGCGTACGCGTTGATGCATGTGTTCGGCGAAAGCTTCTGCCAAGCGGTCGGCGAGTGCTTTTACCATGATGCTGTTGTAGTCGTCGCCCGCGTTTTGATATTGCTTGGCGAGTTCTTCTGCACCTATGCCGGTAGTGACCGCAAAGCCGCCGATGTAATCCTGTTTGCCAGTTTCTTTGGGCGCGACAAAATCCGCGAGCGAATAATGCGGGCGCGATTCCATGCCTTGTTTTAAATGTTGTTGGCGAATGTGGTGCAAGGTATTGATTTGCTTTCCATCAGCATCGTAAACAGCAATGTCATCGCTGTTGACCGTATTCGCTGGCCAGAAGCCGATAACGCCGTTGGCGCGGATTAGTTTTTCGTCGATCAGTTTACGCAGCATCTGTTGCGCATCAGCAAATAAATTGCGTGCCGCTTCACCGACGATTTCATCGTTCAATATTTGCGGATATTTTCCGGCGAGATCCCAGCTAATGAAAAACGGCGTCCAATCGATAAAGTCCACCAGTGTATTCAAATCGTAATCTTCAAATACTTTTACGCCGGTAAATGCAGGCGCTGGTGGTGTGTAATTATCCCAATCGAGTTTTAAGCCTTTGGCGATAGCTTCGGGGTAGGAGCGCACTGTGCCGCGTGGTTTGCGGTTGGCGTTGCGCTCGCGTACATCGACGTATTCTTGTTTAAGATCTTCTACAAATTTCGGACGAAGTTCGTCAGATAATAAAGTGCTGGCAACACCTACTGCGCGCGAGGCGTCCGCAACGTACACCACTTGATTGAGTTTAAATGCCGGATCAATTTTTACCGCTGTGTGCGCTTTTGAGGTGGTGGCGCCGCCAATCATCAGTGGCTTATTAATGCCTCTGCGTTCCATTTCGCGCGCGACAAATACCATTTCATCCAGCGATGGTGTGATTAAACCCGAGAGTCCGATAATGTCGCAGTTTTGTTCGATGGCGGTGTCCAGAATTTTATCGCAGGGCACCATTACCCCAAGGTCGACCACTTCAAAGTTATTGCACTGCAATACCACGCCGACAATATTTTTGCCGATGTCATGCACATCACCTTTTACGGTGGCCATCAGTATTTTGCCGTTAGGTTTTGATGCTTCGGTTTTCTCGGCTTCAATAAATGGTTGTAAGTAGGCTACAGATTGTTTCATTACGCGCGCGGATTTCACTACTTGCGGTAAAAACATTTTTCCGGCGCCGAATAAATCACCGACCACATTCATGCCGTCCATGAGTGGGCCTTCGATTACATCGAGTGGACGTGGATAGTGTTGGCGCGCTTCTTCGGTGTCTTCAACGATGTGGGTGGAAATTCCTTTTACCAGCGAGTGTTCGATACGTTTTGCAATCGGCAGTGAGCGCCATTCGGCATCTTCTTTGGTTTCGCCAGTTGATCCATCGCCGCGATATTTTTCGGCGATATCGAGCAGTGCTTCGGTGCCGCCGCTGTGACGGTTGAGGATTACATCTTCTACTTTGTCTTTTAATTCTTGCGGTAAATCGTCGTACACCGCCAATTGGCTGGCGTTGACGATACCCATATTCATACCGGCTTTAATCGCGTGGTACAAAAATACCGAGTGAATGGCTTCACGCACCGGGTTGTTGCCACGGAAGGAGAAGGACACGTTGGATACGCCGCCGCTTACGCCCGCGTGAGGCAGGTTGGTGCGAATCCAGCGGGTGGCTTCGATAAAATCGACCGCGTAATTGTTGTGTTCTTCAATACCGGTTGCGACCGCAAAAATGTTTGGATCGAAAATAATATCTTCCGGTGGGAAATCCAGTTTATCTACCAATGTGCGATAAGAGCGCTCACAAATTTCTTTTTTGCGCGCCATAGTGTCGGCTTGGCCAGTTTCATCAAACGCCATTACCACGACGGCAGCGCCGTAGCGCATACAGAGTTTGGCTTTTTGTAAAAACTCTTCTTCACCTTCTTTCAAGCTGATGGAGTTTACAATCGGCTTGCCTTGGATACATTTCAAACCAGCTTCGATAACATCCCATTTAGAGGAGTCCACCATAATCGGTACGCGGGCGATATCCGGTTCACCAGCAATTAAATTTAAAAAACGCACCATGGCTTTTTCAGCATCGAGCATGCCTTCATCCATGTTGATATCAATTACCTGCGCACCGTTTTCCACTTGCTCTAGTGCAACTTCAAGCGCGGTGGAATAATCTTCTTCCACAATCAATTTTTTAAAGCGTGCAGAGCCGGTAACGTTGCAGCGTTCGCCGACATTTACGAATAGCGAATCTTTGGTGATGTTGAAGGGTTCTAGTCCTGATAAACGGCAAGCCGGTTCGATCTCGGGAATTTTGCGTGGAGCATATTTTCCCATTACATCAGCGAGTGCTTTGATGTGCGCGGGTGTGGTGCCGCAGCAGCCGCCAATGATATTTAAAAATCCGCTTGCGGCAAATTCTTCAACGATATTAACCATTTCTTGCGCGGTTTGGTCGTACTCACCAAATTCATTCGGCAAACCGGCGTTGGGGTGGGCGCTTACAAAACAGTTGGCAACGCGTGACAATTCTTGCACATACTGACGCAATTCTTTCGCGCCCAGGGCGCAGTTCAAACCCATACTTAACGGGCGCGCGTGGGCGAGTGAATTGTAAAAAGCTTCAGTTGTTTGTCCGGAGAGTGTGCGGCCAGAGGCGTCGGTAATGGTGCCCGAAATCATAATCGGCAATTCAAAACCGACATTATCAAAATACTGTTTTACTGCGAATACGGCCGCTTTTGCGTTGAGCGTATCGAAAATAGTTTCGATCAAAATAATATCGGCGCCGCCTTTAGCCAAACCATCCATCGACTCCAGATAATTTTCGACGAGCTGATCAAAGGTGACGTTGCGCGCACCAGGATCATTTACATCGGGCGAAATAGAGCAGGTGCGACTGGTTGGCCCGAGTACACCGGCAACAAAGCGTGGCTTGGCTGGATTGCGCGCGGTGAAATCGTCGCAGAGTTCGCGCGCAAGTTTGGCGGAGGTAAAGTTCAACTCGAAGCTCAGGTCTTCCATGTCGTAATCGGCCATGGAAATGCGCGTGGAGTTAAAGGTGTTCGTTTCCAGAATGTCCGCACCGGCTTCAAGGTAAGCGCGCTGGATCTCGCGGATTACGTCTGGTTTGGTGATGCTGAGCAGATCGTTATTGCCCGCGATATCCATGTGGTAATCCGCAAAGCGCGCGCCGCGATAATCCGCCTCCTGCAGCTTGTAACTTTGGATCATGGTGCCCATACCGCCATCCAGAATCAGAATGCGTTGACGGATGGCGTCATGTAATGCGGCCTTTCGTATTTCTAACGTTGAGCGGGGAGTTTGCAGTGCGCTTGGAATAGTCATGGAAAACCTTTGGCGATTAACAATTGCCCCGAATCTATCAAGGCAATATCAAAAAAGTTTGAAATAGAAAAGTGGCGCGAATTCTAGCAGAAAACACGTCAGCAGGGGGCGCGGCGGATTGGGGGTTATTATGTATAAGCGGGGTCGTGAAAATAGACCAATCCGCTCATAAGTGTAGTCGGGATTGGTCTTGGAGCTTGGTGGAGTAGCAGCCGTTAAGGGCTATTTATCGATACGCACCAGCTTCTTGCCGGAGTCATTCTTCTCGGTATCTTCCGGGCGAAGATTAACGAGCGCCAGCGCTGTAAAGAAGGCGAACCCACATGAGGCTACCAGTATAGATTCTGGGTATAGGGCGCCAAAGAGCATGTTGCCGATAGCCAGACTGATATAGACGCTGATTCTGAGGTTTTTGGCATTGAGTAAAAAGTCTTGGGATTCGCTCATGTTGAGCCTCCGGTTGTACATGGTGAGACAGGTTCTAGCTGGTGTTGATTAAAGCATAGCTTGCTTAATACAATCTTAAATGACATTTGTGATAAATATCACATTTAATTGGTGGTTTCTGATGAGTGGCTTCTCGTCAGCATTGGGTGGTCGCGGCAGATGAGATTGAATCCCAGCGGCCCCGGATTGTTTGTTTATCAATCAATTCAGGCATTGCTGCCATGGGGGCGACTGTAAATTACTTGTTTCTTTTAAAGTTTTGCTAGTGCCTTGGTAGTTTGCTTTGCAGTAGAATACCCGAGTAATTTAATCAGGTATTAGGCATTTACAGAAAGGTTACTATGGTCAACGTCGATATCACCGAATCCGCCCAAGTGTATTTAAAAGAGCTGCTGGACAAGCAGAAAGACAACGATGGCATTGGCATACGCATGTTCGTTGCCAATCCGGGCACATCCAATGCGGAAACCTGTATTGCCTACTGCCGCCCCGGCGAAGAGAAGGAGGGTGATGTGACTGTCCCTCTCAATGGCTTTAACGCGTATTTTGAAGAGCGCAGCCTGCCGTTTTTGGAGGATGCGAAAGTCGATTATTCGGCAGATCGTATGGGCGGACAGCTCACCATCCGCGCCCCCAACTCCAAAATGCCACGGGTGACTGACGATAGCCCGCTGGAAGATAAAATTAACTATGTGCTTTATAACGATGTAAACCCAAGCCTCGCTTCCCACGGTGGTAACGTCAGCTTGGTGGAAGTCACTGAGGATATGATTGCCGTGTTGAAGTTTGGTGGCGGTTGTCAGGGGTGCGGTTCAGTGGCGATTACCTTGAAGCAGGGAATTGAAGTGCAGTTGATGGATAAGTTACCCGAGCTTAAAGGCATCCGCGATGTGACTGACCATACCGATCGTTCTAATGCTTATATGTAAGTTGATGTAAGAAAGTTAGACAAAAAAATACCGCCCTTTGAATGAATTCCGGGGCGGTATTTTTTTATCTTTAATTTGATGGTGATTTAAATTTCTTCGCGCCAGGGTTTTTGGGTGGAGTAGTTTTCAGCTCTTCAGCGGCGTGTGCGCCGTTGCGAAAGGTTGCATCTAGATGTGTAGCGAGTATCCATGCGTGGCGAATTTTAGCCGCGATACTGCGAGAGGCCGCGCGATAATCGAAGCGACATCATGGTTCCTTGTTGGTGTCTGAGAGGATGCGATCATACTCCCCGGACCCCTTCATCATCAATAACCCCTTATCCAATTGTTCTGCCAACCATTTTGCTTTTTGGGTTTTCTGCGAGAAGGCGACGTACACATTGCCGTGGTGATTTAAAAAACGTTTATCGAAAATAGCGGCATCCAGATTCATTTCTCTTAAAGCGTATTCTGCTTCGCGATCAAACATTACGGCGGCGTCAATACGCCCCTGCTTTAGCATGCGAATAATTTGTGATTGTTGTGAGACTTGCACTTCAGCAAAACGGTGACGATGGTGTTCGTAGGTATCGCCATATTCGTAATCGCGGATAATGCCAACGCGAAAATTATCGGGTATGTCGGTAATTGATTTTATCGTCGCATGTGTTCCTGGAATAAAAAACCAATAAGACTCCACAGTTAATAAAGGGATTTGACCAAAAACATACTTATCTTTGGTTGTTGTCTGCAGTGTGACGTTGTACCCGCCATCAATTTTTCCTGACCGCAAATCGTGTAATACCCGCGCGTAGGGCAAGACAATAAACGTGGGCGCAAGCCCCGTTTTAGCGAAAGCGGCTTTTACCAAATCGGTAGATATGCCCTGGCCCTGTGCATCCGAATAAGGAGGCCAGGAGTCTTCTGCCCCCAGATGAATACGAATATCGTCCCCCTTTAACCCGGTTCCCGGGGGTTCGGCTTGAGTCGGCGTCGCCAGCAAACAGAGCAGTAGCCATAACAATGCCTGGGATTTGCTCATCAACTAATCGCTCCGTATCAGGTTGAGGGGGGATAATCTATCGAAGCCTAGTCGTATTTAGTTATGCGATCAATAAGTTAGCCGGCCACCTGTCAATGCACAGCAAGACGCAGCCAGATAATAGCCATGCAAATGATAAATATTCTCATTGCAAATGATAATGCTTATCATTAATATGTGTATATAAATCCTCTCTGTGTGTAAATGCTATTGCAAGGGTGAGTCATGATCGTAAACAAAGCTACTTCTTCACATATTGTTTCCAAAAAACGCGCTAGCTCGGCGCAGTTAGCTGCGAGCGCACTGTCGTCGGCGATTCTGATGGTATCGGCGGGTGCTATGGCTGCTGAGGAAATCAAAACGCTCAACACCGTCAAGGTCGAGGCAGATGCCATTTCCGATTACAAAGCGGAAAACCTTAGCTCGCCTAAATTTACCCAACCCCTGGTGGACACTCCGCAAACCATCGTGGTGGTTAAGAAAGAGCTATTCCAGCAACAAGCTGCTAGCACCCTGAGCGAAGCGCTGCGCAATACGCCGGGCATAACAATGCTTATGGGTGAGAACGGTAATACCGCGACTGGCGACTCAATTTTTATGCGCGGTTTTGATACCCAAGGCAGTATTTATGTAGATGGAATTCGCGATCTGGGGAGCATTAGCCGCGATACGTTTAATACCGAGCAAGTTGAAATCGCTAAAGGCCCGGCCGGTGTTGATAACGGTCGCGGCGCAGCCTCCGGCTATGTAAATTTGAATTCCAAGCTTGCCAATCAGGAGGATTCCACGTCTGGCGCAGTGACAGCGGGCTCCGCGGATTACAAACGCGCAACAGTGGATGTTAACCGCACGCTCAGCGAAAGCTCCGCCGTTCGCGTGAATGTGATGAAACAAGACGCGGGCGTGGATGGGCGTGATGAAGTGGAAAGTAATTATCAGGGAGCTGCTGTATCGCTTGGCTTGGGTTTAGGAAGTGAAACCCGCACCTATATCAACCTGCTTTCGATGGAGCAGTCCGGCATTCCCGATGGCGGTGTGTCAACAATTGGTTTGGAGGGTTACTACAACGCGATTTTTGCCACGGGCGTACTGAAGGGGCTAGCTCCCGAAACCGTAAGCACGGAAAATTTTTACGGTTCAACTAATGACTCCAATGATGCAAAAGCCAATATGGTAACCCTGCGCATTGAGCAGGATTTGGCAGAGGGCATTACCCTGCGCAACACCTCGCGTTATGGACGCACTACGCAAAATCAATTATTGACCGGCGTTAATACGGTTACCTTCGTCACACCGACAAACCCCGATTCATGGACAATCTCTCGCTCGCGCCAAGGTAAGGATCAAACCAATCAGATTCTCACTAACCAAACGAATTTAACGGCCTCATTTGAAGTTGGAGGAATCGAGCACGATCTGAGTTCTGGCATCGAATTTATCTATGAGAGTCAGTTGAATTACACCCTGGCAATGCCGTTTGTCGCTGCTAATTCTTCAACAACTGTAACGCAAGCCAATGCGAATTTGTACAACCCAAGTGCTACAGATGTTTTTCAACCTGTACGTCGTACCGGTGCGAAAACCGATGGTGACACCACAACTTATGCCGTCTATGCGCAAGACACAATTACGCTGAATGATCAGTGGGAATTGAGCGCCGGTATTCGTGCAGATCGCTTCCACACCAAGACGGATGTTATTACTCGTCAGGCCGCTGTTACTGCGCCTGAAGTCCAAACTATTCCGGTAGGAACTCTAGTAGGGAGCGATGCGCATTTGACCGATGATCTATTCGGTTGGAAATTAGGTGGTGTTTATAAACCCACAGCCAATGGTTCAGTTTATGTGAGCTACGCGAACTCCGAGTTGCCGCCGGGCGGCGCTAATTTTGCGTTGAACACGACGAATGCAACTAACAATATCAATAATCCAAATTTTGATCCGCAAGAGGGTACCAACACCGAATTCGGCACCAAGTGGAATGTGTTGGGCAATAAATTATTCCTGACCGCGGCGCTATTTCGCAGTACGAATGAAAACGAAATTGCAACCAATCCGGATGGTTCTTCTGTTGCGATCGGTGGAAAACAAGTCGAAGGTTTAGAGTTGGGTGCCGTAGGTTCGTTGACAAATAAATGGCAAATCAGCGCAGGATTGGCATTTATGGATAACGAAATTACGCGCGGAAATCGCACGGTAGACGACCCCAATACTGCGACCAATGAAGCATCGGGCAACAATGAAGGCGGTGCTATCCAATGGTCACCCGAAACCACTTTCACGCTATGGAATAGTTACAGCTTTGATAGTGGCCTGTTAATAGGCGGCGGTGCTCGCTACATCGATACCATGGTTAGCTCCAGTGTCGTCAATCAAACCGCATTGAGTGCGCGCTCCATGTATGAATTTGGAGACTATTGGGTATTTGATGCAATGGCGTCTTACCCGATTAACAAAAATGTGAATGTGCAAATAAACGTTCTCAACCTTGCCGATGAGAATTACGTTGCCAGTTTAAACAATGGCGGCTCACGTTATTATCCGGGCGCGCCTTTGTCGGCTCGCATAGGCGTTAACTTCGCGTTTTAATATTTGATTGAAATGTGATTATTGTAGGG